>JAGLHQ010000144.1 GCA_023143375.1 Planctomycetota bacterium | reverse complement strand
AGGCGGATTAACGTTGTAATTGATTGCTGCATACGCAGACAACAGGTGGTTAAAACGTAACGATTATATAAGTTTTCGCGCAAAGGCGCAGAGACGCAGAGAAGATAAAAACAAAAATCTACCTTGAAGATAGTGAAGAGAGGGAACCGCTGCGCGGTGCTATTCTGTGGGTCAGTTTGAGTTATTTATTATAATTGATATTCACTAACTCCTGTGATATATTACTTGTGGATATTTCAAATCACAGTCCGCCGAAGGCGGATTTCGGCTAACGCCTCAACATTTGGCGAATAGCATACAAAGCCAAGAAGTAGAAGGATATGCGGAGAAGATATTTATGAGTGCGGAATCAATTCTTTCAGAGTTTCGGAATAGGCGCAAATTGCTTAATAATCTAAGGCACCAAGATGCTCAAGCACGCTTTAAAGCTTTTTTTGAGTATTGTGAATCAACTCCAGAAATTAATGTAATCATAGCAAGGCACTTTCACCAATATCCGGCTATAGCTCTTTTGGAAAATACAGGCCAAGGCAAGCCTCCGCGAGCAGGAAGTATGGAGGAAATTGTTAGCGTAGGGCTCCACCTAATTTGCGAATGCGGTAAAGGGAAAAAACTTCAAAGATTAGCAATTGAATATGGCATATCTGCAACAGGATACCAAAAAAGTCCTCAAAATTATGTTGACGATGCAATGGAACAATATATTGGTCACGCTTTGGATTATCTTGATGTTCGTATAAGGGAAATCGCTGAAACACCTGATGAACCGAATAGTGAGGAAAAGAATAAAGAAATAAAGTTACAAGAAGATTTCATGAAGTTTTTAGAGGGAAAAGGTTATTCAGATAGTTTTACAGAAATTGTGAAAAAAGGGCGGCAAATAGGCCTTTGTGTTGAAGATAAAGAAACTGCAAGACCTATAGCAATATTTGAATTTAAACTTTCTAATGACAATGTAACTTTATTTAACGCTACAAGCACGCTGATTTCATTTTGTAATGAGGGGATTTTAGGCAAACCTGACCCGTTTATGTATATCGTGTGTCCAAGCAATGATAGTTCATCTATGCCACCTTTTGAGATTTGTGAAGTTAAGAACAATGGCTATGAATCTATTTTAATAAATGATTTTCCAAATTATGAAAAGATGTTGGAATTAAGCAAGACAAGCAATACCTCAGTTGCAAATGAACGTGAGTTGGCAGAAGCGTTCATGGAGTTTCTTGAGGAGAAAGGTTACAAGCCCAAGAATTTTGATATTGAAGATTATTATGGTGCATCAGATGGAAGTGATGTCTCGATTTTAAAGATAAAGGATGAAGGGGAGACCCTAGCTGCTATTGCATTCAAGATAAACTGCACGAGTTCAGAATATTATGTAATGCAAGAAAACATTGATATTAATATGGGTTCTGGAGAAGTATTTAATATTAAATACGGCGTGATTCCTGGTAGACCGAATTCTCAAGGGGATTTTATAATTATCGAATTTGGCGACGATAATGATTTAACAGAAATGATTCCATCTAAATTTCCAAGCTATGAAATGCTAAAGTTTTTATATGGTTTAGATTATAAAAACCGTGCATTTCCTAAGAGGCTTCTTATTGAAGCCGAAATTGATGTTGGACTTAAGGCCATTGTAAGTGGTGGTGGGAGTTATATAAACCTAAAGGCGTGGGGCAGAACTGTAGCGCAGTTACATAGAATTGCGAATTCAAATAACACGTTGGGAATAGCGTTGGCAGGCTACAGTGATAAATTTGAGATGCCGAATCTTTCTACGGTATGGAAAGGTGACGAAGCTGCTAAACTTAATTTTACTGGGTACATGTCAGGTATACAGGCAGAAATAAACTGGCTTAACGGCAACATTGGCCATCCTCGGCTAAAACACCGAGCGGGATTGTATTCTTTTGATATAATAGAAAAACCAAATGATGTGATGGTTGAAATAATAAGACTTCTTGTCCTCGCAAAAGGGAACGCAAAGCCAATTACAGATGAGCCCGAGCCAAATAGCCCGGAAGGTGATAAGGATGGCCCGAGTTATATAATTGCGATCACTAAAGATAAAAATACTGATGTTGATATTGATGGGCTTGCCGGCCATCTTAATAGTATTTGTAAATATGTTAGATTTGCTACAAGAAAAGAGGAATTAATAATTAATGATGATGTTATTAGTCATCCTGATACTCATCAGGAACTTCTGCCATTGTTAGGTAATGATTATAGAGAGATTGTTTTTACAGAACGGCAATATGATAATAACTACTTTTATGAGACTCATGAAAATATTACTATAGCCTCATTTTATGACTGGAGTGACCTGACGAAATTGCCTAGAAATAACGGTGCAGTACATTTTATTGCCAATGTCATTGCACTTGAGATCGATGAGAGTTTTCGACATGAAGTAAATACTGGCTGCATCTACGATTTCCTTGAAGACAAGGAAGGTATTGACAAGGGAATGAAAGAAGGCGAGGTATGTTTGGCCTGTCTGGAACGGCTCAAGTCTGAGTTGTCAGGTGAAAGGGAACTGCTATTTAATGATCTTAAGGCGATTTTAGAGTATCTTTCGCAGGCCTCCAGTAGCGGCAGTGCAGTGCCGCCAGAAAATACGAGTGACGTAGATGAAACAATAGAGAATTCTGTTGGTAGTAAGTTTCGTGTCAACAAAGGGGCTTCACTTGAAGAACAATGCTTGGATGTTAATAAATATGCCAATGCACTTGGTACGTTTTTTAAGGCGGCAAAAGGGGAGTTTTGTTTCGGGCTTTTTGGTCATTGGGGAAGAGGCAAAACTTATTTAATGGATATAGTGAAAAAAGAACTGTCAGAAGATGAAGATTTGCCCTATGAGACGATTCATTTCAGCGCATGGAAATATCGAACGACACCTGAAGCATGGGTTTATCTTTATGAGAGATTTGCGGATTGCTTCACAGAAAATCGTAACTGGTTTACTTCATTTTCCTGTGCAGCCCGTGCTGGCTTAAATCGTCTTGGAATTTGGCCGATTTTTTATTGTGTTCTTATAATCGGCTTTTCTCTTTTGTCGGCAGTGAAGTTTATAACAGGACTTTCTCTGTTTTTGGTTAGCATCTTAGGGTTGCCAGCTTTCTTTTTGATGGTTCGTTTGGTTTTTGGTGTTCGTCGTATAAACTCAGTTATAAAGCAATATGTTACGCTCAAGAGGCATAGTGAAAAATTAGGGCTCCAAGCTTTAATTGGGAAAGATTTGACATCGTTGATCATCGGTTGGATTCCAAGGGGTTTTTGGGGATGGAAAGTTTTTTGGCAAGGGCTGATTTATTTGTTATCAATAACTATAGTAGGGGTTGTTTTATTTCCAATAAAACCAACGGATTGGCCATGGTGGCTTAATCCAGTAGACGGTAATAGACTCTGGGTTTACTGGGTTGTTTTTGTTATATGGTTGGTAATTTCGCTTGGCGGGATGTTATATGCATATTTGGGGGGTCGCAAAACCAAGCAGCTTTTGCTTGTGATCGATGACCTTGATAGATGTCGTCCGGAACAGATGATCGAAATTATCGAGTCCCTTAAACTGTTGCTTGAGGATAAAGAGATACATAAACGTATACAAGTTGCGGTGCTTATTGATGAAAAAATGCTTAGGTATGCGATACAGGAAAAATTTGATTTATTTACAAAGGTTAACAATGTAGACAAAGACGATTTTGAGCTTGCGAAAGACCATGATGTAATCTTTAATGAGCATATTGAAAAGCTATTTGCTTGTTATTTACGTTTGCCAGAATTACAAAAAGTGGAAGTAACTGAAGTTGCAAGACATTATATTGAAACTTATAGTGAAGAAGATGTGAAGCCAATTATACCAGAAACTCCAAGCACTGATGAGCATGGGAAACGGGATAAATTGCTTAGTAAACCTGAAATTCCGAAGAAATTGCGTATAGGTGTAAAAAGCTGGGTTTTGAAATTCTCGGACACCGTTTATTCTAGCGAGGAGAAAAAACTTTTAATTGAAACAATACCAGTTATCACTTCAGAAGATAAATCAAGGGTTTGGGGGCCACGTTCAATCAAGGCGTTCCTTTTCAAATATCAATTAAGCAGACTTTTGCTAAAGGTATTAAATATTAATTATACGCCTGAGAAACTTATTAAGGCATTAGAGTTATCAATATCTAATTCTGATGCAAATTTAGTTGATGAGGGGATATCGGCCGACATTAAAAGGGTTGTTGATCAAGTTGCATAAGTGCGTTATTTAGTGATAAAGCCGGGTATAAAGAGTTGGCGGAATTTGTACAAATTGTTGTGCTTCCGCATAATGAGGAGGGGGTGCTTGACAGTATAGATGATATTAAGAACTGGATAGCTGAGGAGGAGAGGAAGAAAAAAGAGAAAGATAATAAGAAGGAGTCGAATAATGGTTGAGACTTTTAATTTATAATTTATTATCGATTAATTATTATTGTTTTCTGCCTTCGGCGTGAGAAGATTTTGCGATTACTGCGTTTTTTAATATGCCCGAAGAGATTTGAACTCCTATTTTCGTCATGTTTTTTAAATGTTATTTTCTATAAGTCGATTTAGCAGAAGGTTTAGTTTGTTGTCGAGCGGATGTACTCGTAGTGCTTTTGTGAGGGTTTCGCGTGCCTGTTTTGGCTTGCCGGCGTGCATAAATGCGAGAGTGCAGTTGTAGAAGACATCCGGCTGTGTGTTGTCAAGCTTGATCGTGTCCAGGTAATGTCCGGCGGCTGCTAAGTATTGCTTATTGTTCATTTCGAGGTTGGCAAGGACCAGAGACGGGGCCGGCGATGAGGGGCCCGCTTGAATTGCGTTTAGGTAATGGCTGCGTGCTTTTTCAGTATCCAGTTCTTCGGCAGCGATATTGCCAAGGTAAATGTGGGCCTGGTAGTCTGATGGTGACAACTCAACTACATTAGAAAAGGCCTCCCTGGCGGCTAAATTCCGCTTGGTTTGAAAGTAGGCACAGCCAAGGCGAAAATAGTCACGGTCGGAAGGTTTGTCCTGCTGGGATATGATACGCTGATAGCAGCCGATGGCCTGATGGTACATGTTTTCTGCGAGGTAAAGATCTGCGAGCATCCTGTTGGCTTCGAGATTTTGCAAGTCAATAGTTCGGAGAGAAAATTCTAGAGTGTCGATCGCATCGGCATAGTTGCGGCCCGTAGCTTGTGCATTTGCAAGGCCCATGAGATAGTGGAGTTTGCCGGGGTTTTGCCGAGCAAGCTGTTTGGCGATGGCAACGGCGTCTGAGTTTTTGCCGCTGGCTGTGCATATATGAGCCAGCAATTCGAGAGCTTCGATGTCTTGGGGGTACTGCTGAAGATGTATTGTCACGTAATCCTGAGCAAGTATCCACTGATCCATCTTTACAAGACATCTGGCGATCAGAAGGTCGTCGCCGGGCTGGGGGTCGATAGATCTGGCTTTGTGGTAGTTCAGTGCCGCCTGAGAATTAGCGTCAGACATGTATTGCGCGTTTGCGAGGTAGCGTATGATTTCCGGGTGTGGAGTCGGAGCGTAAAGCTCGATAGCGGATATGTACGCAGCTTCGGCATTGTGCCAGTCTTTAAGTTGATAGTAACAGTGTCCCAAATCGGTATAAATTTTCGGAGATTCTTTGGAGGTAAGGATCTTGCGGTAATGCTGTATGGCCGATGAATAGTCACCATTTTTGAAAGCGGCACTTGCCATATCTTTGTCACTTGCCGAGTGGGCTGTCTGAGAGAATATGACAATTGAAATTGCTATTATAATATTAAAACGTGTTTTAATCATTTGGCCCTCTAATTCATCTGAAAAGCTATTTCCTGGCGGCACCAGACCGGGACTGGTTTGCCGCGATACATTGCAGGTTTAAATATCCATGTTTTCACTGTGTTCCTGGTTGTTTCTGTGAAACGCGGGTTGCCCTGGCACTTGAGAATTTCGATCTTGCCGACATTGCCGCAGGCGTCTACGACGAAACGTATTTCGACAGTGCCCTGGGCGTCCGTATGTTTTGCCCATAGCGGATAGGCAGGGTTCGTTCCTTTGATACGCTTGGGCGGCAGGTCAACCTGTGACATGGAGAAAGCGATGTTAGCACCTACTTGAGGATCGCTATTACCGCCTGTTGCGAAGATCGGGACCCCGTCACTGTTTATTCTCGGTGCGTCAAGAGTCATCCGGGGCTGGAAGTCTAAGAGACGCGGCTCAAGAGATGGGGTAAGCACGGGTTTGCATTCTGCCGGACGTGGAATAGGATTATCCATGTTGATCTCGGCCAGAACCGGAGTTGGATCGTCGATCGTCAATGGTTCTTGCAATAGCGGCTGCGAAGTGAATACCTCGACGGTTGTGTATTTCGGGCGATCCGGTAACTGGCGAGGAAACTTATTGACCCAACCCAAAGCTAAGAACAGCATGGCATTTATGGCTCCTACGATGAGGATATGGTACCAGCCGAAACGCCGTATTCGACGTGACGTTTGCCTAAATGTCATATACTGTGCTGTGTATGGTTTCATTTACAAAACTCAATTGGACACGAAATCAAATTTTTTCGGTTGCTAAGGAAATCTTTTTAATGCCGCCGAGCCTTAGCTCATCCATGACTTTTACGAGTGTCTCTGCCGGTGTGGCTTTATCGGCGATTATGACGGTTGACAGCTCAGGGTTGCGTTTAAGTTTGGCTGCGACGATCGAACGAAGCGAGAAGATACTTATGCGTTGGCCAGCAAGATATATCTCGCCAGAAGCTCCGACAGCTATTTTTAGCGAATCCCTGTTGAGGTCCTGCCCTGTGTGTGCTTGCGGCCTGCTTACCTTTAGGCCGGTGTCGGAAACAAATGAAGTCGTTACAATAAAAAATATCAGGAGGATGAAGACCATATCTATCAAAGGCGTCATTTGTATCTCAGCCTTTTCTTTGATATTGTTTTTTGCACGTACAGACTTAAACATCGGGTTGTTCCGTAATAATAGTTTGTCGTTGTTTTCCGGGCTTAGAACCCGATTGGAGTTTATGGAAGATCAGATCGGACTCGTTTGTAATGGTCCTGAGACGAGATAAAAGTGCATGATGAAAAAACAGCAGCGGTAGTGCAGAGAACAGCCCGGCCTGTGTGGTCAAGAGAGCCTGACGTATGCCGCCTGCCAGCAATGACGGGTTGGAAGTTCCGTGCTGCTCAATGACGTCAAATGTCAGGAGCATTCCAAGTACCGTCCCCAACAGACCTAAGAGTGGGAGCAATGCGGCAAGGTTTTTAATAATAGCGGTGGAACTGTTTAATTTCATGAGGTGTGCCTGCAAGACAATTCGGTCAATATCACAGCCGGATGTGCCGACGGATTTTATATCTTTGAGCAAGTTTTTTATTTCTTTCCAGTTTCGTATTGACATATACCATGCAACACACGATGCTGCTGCGATCATGCCCATCGTGATGCCGCCTTGCCTGAAGATGTCAAAGAGTATCGTCATCTTATTATTCCTCAACCGGTATCTTCTCATGTCGGCTATCTCTTATAAGGTTAAAGAGAGTTGCCGCATATCGCTCCGTATCTGCAATGATCCTATCAGAGCGGCTTGAGAGATAGCTGTGCATAAGCAGAACAGGTATTGCGATGACCAGGCCTGTCGCTGTTGTCAGCAGCGCTTCGGATATACCTCCTGCCATTAGACGGGGTTGACCTGTTCCTAGCTGCGTGATCATATCGAAAGTCGAGATCATTCCGGTTACAGTTCCAAGCAGGCCCAGCAGCGGCGCTATGCCTGCGAGGATGCCGATAGTCGGCAAAAAGCGTTCCAGACGAGGCAGTTCGTGTAGAATGGCTTCCTGAATCGCATCTTCCATTAGCTGGGCTGTTGTGTTGCGGCGGAGGAGACAGGCGTTAAGTACCTTTGCGATGGGCGCTCTGGATTGCGATGCAATATCCTGTGCCTTGTTAAAATCGCCCTGGTGGCAGTTGGCGAGTATGGTTTCGGCGAGAGTAACTGAGTCGCGTCCTCGCGGTATTATAAAGATAAGCCTTTCAATTATGATAACTGTGGCAAGTACTGCTACGATAAATAAGGGCAGCATGACGGGCCCGCCGGTACGAAACTTTTGCCACAGTGTGTCACTTTTCTTCAGATCCGATGCGGATATTTGCTGCGTTGGGTCGATTGGGACCGAGCATGCGATGTTGGCATAGTTAGATAGAGCAAATATCTTTTCAATATTCTGAACAGTTGTGCTGTTTAGATTGTCGGTCCAGCGGTAGCCATAATTTTTTCCTGGCGCAGTCATTGCCAGGTACACCTTACCGGAATCGGTTAATTTGGCAGCATGAAAGACATGTCCTATTCGGATGATGTGTGCTTTTTTTGTTTGACCGTTCGGGATTAAAATGTTTGCGGTAAATGAAGCGGATGTATGACTTTCGTCAAGCAGCGAAGAGATCGCCTCAAGTAAGCCGGTTACGTCGATAGATATATCACTGTTATTTACTTGTTGTGCCTTGAAGTCGGCCAGAAGGTGGTGCTGTGATTTGCGTGACTCCGAAACCGGGAGTGTTTCGGTAAAGTCAGTAAGGCTTTGTGTGATATGGCGACAAAGCTGACGGATATCGGACCATTGTCTTTGTGTTCGGATATTTTCATTTGAAAGCCGATCTACCTGCGCCTGTAAAGATTCAAGTTGAGCCTGCTTTTCCGCGATAGAAAATTTATAATCGACTATTCCATCGGAAAGAGTGTTCTTTTTTTCATTCAGCTTGTCCAACAGTTGCTGATGTGCCTTTTCTTCGCGTTCTATCCGCTGTCTCTCGGTGACAAGTTCGGCGTGTGTTTGCTGTAAGGTCTTTTCGATGCCTTTCGGCTGCTGGGCGTCTACCCTTTTTGTAGAGACTGTCAGAACCGCCAGAGCCAGAAATACGATCGTGAAGCATTTGAGCGAGCTATTTATCATTTTTGTTCTGCTCCTCATTGCCTCTGTCCCGGGATATGGTGCCGGTATTGTCTATCTTGATCTGCACAGGGAGTTGTACAAGTGCAGGTGCGACATTTCTGTCAAGAATATTTATGGCCTCTGCGATCTTCGCCTTTTCCGAATAGCTCGTCATGATCAGCCACTGTTTGTTTGGTTCGACATATCTCCATAGGCCCACGCCGGAACCTTCTTCTGCGACAAAACCCAGCATCTGATGGCCAACTCTGAAAAGCCGCGCGTAAGGTTTTGTTCCATCATCGAGCGTTATCTGTGATGTAAAGGTTTCTCCAGAAGTGGCGATCCTGAACTCCTCTTCGGCAAAGCTCCATATTCTGGCAAAGTTATCAGAAATAGGAGCGGAAGTTTCGGGTGTCTCTGCCTGTGAACGCTCAGGCAGTCTGCTAAGACGCTTTTCTTTTTCATAGGGTATTGCCGTGCGAATACGTTCAGCGGCTGTGCCGACAAAATTGTCGATCTGCCGATTGAGTATCAAACAAGCAGCCTTGTCGCTGCCGGTATCTTCCTGTAGGGCTTCGATTTTTTGTTGAATCCCGGCGATCTTCTCATCCAGACGATCCTGTTTCGTTTTCAGTTCCTCGTGTTTCTGTTGGAGGATTTGAACTGTGTTGCGGGTTTCATCGATCTGGCCGCTGCGATCGGTTTGTCGTTGAGAGAAAGCAGCTCTTTCTTCGCGAAGTGTTCGAACAAGTTCCCAAAGTCGATCGGAAGCGAGGTCCCTGCTTTCAGATAGATCCCTGGCGTCAGCGTTGTTCAATGCGAAAACACAAGTTGAGGCCATGCAGAACATCACCGCAAGCAAAGTCGCTTTAATACTACTTTTCATAAGCATTATATTTTTTCCCCTGATTTTGCGGTGAGCTTAGAATGTCATCCGCAACCCAACTGTATACGATCTACCAAAACCGGCTGGAGAGGCGCCTTCTTCGTAGATAGTAAATTTCTCCGCGAGGACATTGTCAACCCGAAAAAACATATTCGTATTATCGTTGATCTTC
This sequence comes from Planctomycetota bacterium, assembly GCA_023143375.1. Taxonomy (GTDB): domain Bacteria; phylum Planctomycetota; class Phycisphaerae; order Sedimentisphaerales; family Anaerohalosphaeraceae; genus JAFGKL01. Next base: position 1,039 of record JAGLHQ010000144.1, on the reverse strand, counting down.
TTTGTTATATTCACGTTCAGCAATGTGAAGTCGTCCAGGCTCTGCATATTGTCATTCTTGTCCTTGTAAGTTCTGGACCATGCATTTTCAAGAGTAAACCAAAAGCCCAATCCGTATTTCTCCATATTATAATACAGATTGATGTTCGTCCGATGCTTTGGCATATACGAAAGAGGGTTTCCGTCATCATCTTCGGTCTCCAGATATGTGTAACCCATTATGATGTCCATGTTGGGACCGATATTGTACCGGCATTCCGATTCAATGCCTTGCGAATGCGCTTCGTTGACATTCTGACGTTGAAGAACGTCAAAACCACCATCGTCTATACCCGTATCCTGTAGTATGATCAAATCTTTGAAATCATGCCTGAAAGCAGTTATCCGTGCCTCCAAGGAGTCATTGAATCGGTGTTCTAAACCAAGACTGTAATTTGTAGAGTACTCCGGATCGAGGTTTGCGTTACCATCTCTAAAATACGTTTTGTGGAAGAAACGATATTCATACTTTTCCTGCAGCGTTGGAGCCTTAAAGCCCTTGGCGATCGAAGCTCTTAAGGTTGTCTTTTCACTTAATTTGTTCATGAGGGCTATCGATGGGCAGAATACAGTTTCTGTTTCCGGGTGCTCTTCCATGCGAATCCCCAGAATTGTGGACCATGAATCATTGATCTGTATCTCATCCTGAACGTAGAGGCTGAAAATATCCTCTTCTCTTTGATCGCTGGCGGTCCTTGTGAAATCCTCATTTCGTAATTCCATGCCTGTGGTTAGAAAATGTTTGTCGCCAATAGGGGTTTGATAGATAATCTCTCCCGTTAAAGAGTCATTTGTGGTGTCCCTGTTGCTCGCGGTAAAGTGAGTCATAAGCCCGTTTACCCTTATCGAAGCACCGTCGCCCAGATCCCTTTCCCAGCCAAGGAACAGATCAGTCTTTTCATCCTTAACATCGACACCCGATTTCAGATATTGGTTCTCGTAGTATTCCAGATCGAACCTCAGTGTGTCAGTTTCACTCAGGTCATAAGTGAATTTGTTGA
>JAGLHQ010000143.1 GCA_023143375.1 Planctomycetota bacterium | reverse complement strand
AAAAAAACACAATTATGCGCACAAACGAACACAAAATGGGACACAAAACGAAGGAGCAATAATCAATAATAAATTGAAAGGAGATATCCAAAAAACGCCAAAAAAAACAAACCCAAATAATTGCTTTTGCTATCATAAAAGATAAGCTATAAAACAACTATTAACAACAAGCGTTAGGGATTTACAAATGACACAAAAAAACAACATACTCGCGACACTGCTAATCGCATTGATCGGGTTTTCTTCCGTCTGCATCGCTGAAATATTTCTTCCCGGTATCCGGGATCGCCTTAGCGTCGATCATCAAAATACCCGGATGCTGGTTACCATAGTAAACCATCTGACCACTGCCGTCCGGATTCATCGTCCACAGATGATGGAAGTCCACCTGGCTGCGATCTGTATATTCCCACCTGGTATAAAGCACCCGACCGTCCGGCATAGGCCATGGCGTATTATCGTGATCGTTATTGCTGGAAAGTTCTTCGATATTATCGCCGTCACCATCGCATCGATACAGCACCGCCACCTGCGTAAGCCAACAATTCACCCAGCGGTTACACCGGTTAGATACGAACATGATGCCGCCATCGGGAAGATACGTCGGCTCAATATCATTAAAGGCACCGTCCGTGATCTGCGTCAAACCCGTCCCGTCAACATTGATCTCGTACAGATTAAAATTCTCACTATCGCCCTTGCGATAAGAAAAAATTATTTTCTTCCCGTCATAATGAACCTGCGGATCGCGAATCGTTCCGGCGTCATCGCGTAAAAGGATTGTCTGTTTTCGTGTGCGAAGATTATACTTCACCAACCGACCCATCGCACGATAGGCCTTGCGATGGGGCTCGCCTGCATAATAACCGAAGTTAGCATACCAGTGACCGTCATGCCCAATCTGCCTCGTTGCAAAAACTATCTCTTCGACATCAGCCAGCGGACCGTCAAGCATCTTCTGCAAAAGCTCAGGCACAGCCGGCTGCTCTGCTTGTGACGATGTACAAAAGGCAAAAACTACCAAACACAATGAAAGCAAAAATAACCGTTTCACATCTTCCATGAACTCTACTTTACATTATCACGGGCCCGGCGTCAATCAATTATAAACTCATCCCTGTATTTCGGAACAACCGCATTATAGCCGGTCTTTTCACCTATGTATTTTGCAAGATAGTGCGATGCGTTCACTTCGCCGTGGACAACAAAAATTTTCCTCGGCGCACGTTTCAGATTACGCAGCCATTCGATAAGCTCGTCCTTGTCCGCATGCGCCGAAAAACCCAACGCCTGAACCAGCTTAGCTCGTACCGGATACATCTCGCCAAGTATCCTCACCTCGCCGGCACCTTCGACGATCTCGCGCCCAAGCGTCCCTACCGCCTGGTAACCGACAAACAACAGCGTATTTTTCGGATTCGATATATGCTTTACAAGATGATGTTTGATCCTTCCGCCGGTACACATACCAGAACCGGCAATAACCATCAGCGGCGGCTTCATATCGTTGATCGCCTTGGACTCTCTCGTCGAACGTACCATATGCAGGTCCTCGAACTCGAACGGAGAATGATGGCTTACGAGATGCTCTGACATGTCCTCGTCGAACATCTCAGGATGATCCTTAAACACATCCGTCACCCGAACCGCCATCGGGCTGTCCAGCATTATTTTTATATGTGGAACTTTTCCCTCTAAGATCAGATCGTTGATATAATACAAAACCTCCTGCGATCGCTCGATAGCAAAGCTCGGAACGAGCAGGTATCCCTTTGCTTCGATCGCAGAGTTGATCGCAGAGGCAAGCTTTTCCTTAGTATCCTCCAGCGTATCGTGGTTCCGGTCACCATACGTTGACTCGGTAAGTATATAATCGGCATGTTCGAAAACCGACGGATCCTGCAATATCGGCCGGTCGTTCCTGCCGATATCGCCCGAGAAAAGTATCGAACGTTTTTCGCCGTTAACATCTATCCAAACTTTGATGATCGACGAACCGAGAATATGCCCGGCGTTGTAGAACGTGACATTCATCGTATCGCTTATCGTGATCTTCCGGTTGTATTTGACCGGGCTAAAAAGACCGAATGTTTTCTCCGCATCCTCAGTCGTATACAAAGGCTTGATCGGACGTTTGCTTTCCCTGCCTTCGCGCTTATGGCGTTTGATCTTATACGCGGCGTCCTCTTCCATTATATGGGCGCTGTCAAGCATCACGATCTTAGCGATCTCCGCCGTCACGTCGGTACAGTATATCTTACCCCGAAAACCGCCTTTGGTCAGCTTTGGGATAAGTCCGCAGTGATCCAGATGAGCATGTGTCAAAAACACCGCATCTATCTCGGAAGGAGAAAACTGAAACCCCTCCCAGTTGCGATCGCGAAACTCACGTTCCTGATACAAACCGCAATCGATAAGGATTTTGCAACCGTTGGTTTCCAGAAGATACCGCGATCCGGTAACATTCTCCGCTGCACCTAAAAACGTAATACTTGCTGGTTTCGTCGCCATTAATTATCCCTCTGCTAAGTTAACTTGCCACAATCTTGATATGACGCAGTATACAACAAAACTACGCTTTTTTCAACGTAATAAAACTAACCTCTGGCGGACAAAAGAACCGCACCGGAACACACGATGGCCCCGCACCCCGTGACGTATATCCCGTCAAACCGTTATACGCCCACTGACCCTTTGCAAATTTATATGGAACAGACGC
>JAGLHQ010000142.1 GCA_023143375.1 Planctomycetota bacterium | reverse complement strand
TTATATATCTCCGGCGAATGGCTCACAAGTATTTTAAACGCATCGGATTCAATACCGCTTACCGCAGATTCCAGATCGTCCGCACCGAAGTAATGACAATCATCGACCCCGACAATATATATTCTTTCGCCGTCCCTTTCCAAACACACATTATCGTTATTTAGAACCTTAACACCGAAACCCGCCAGAGTCTGGGCCATAGAAAACCGGTCATGGTTTCCAAGCACTGCAAAAACATCGCTCCGGGCTTTTATCGAATCGACGATCCGCTCAATAAGCACCTTCGCCTTTTTATTTACATCCCCATGATCCAGCGAATAATCCCCGCCCAGAATACACATATCATAATGATCGCTCGCAACCGCCTCTATTATCTTTTCTTCCAAACTTTCTATCGCATCGACATGCAGATCGCTAATAAAAAGGATAACCGTCCCGTCAAAGGCCGCCGGAAGATTTTTGAATTTAAGCTCGACGTGTTCGCCACGCACATCAAGGGCGTTCCGTCTGCCCAACGCCTCGGTTAAAGTCAACTTCAACATTAATTTTAATAAAGGCTTGATCCAGGGAAGGTTTTCAAAGTGAAATCGCCCGCGCCTTCCTCGTGTCACCGCGTGATGATACCCCTTGTATTCGACATGCCTTCTGCGTTCATTGATCTGCAATACAAACATCTCCAAAACAATTTTTTACTGTCTGACCCGACCGTCCGAGACCAGCTTATCCAACAGCCCCGCCATCTCAGCCGCCCGCTCCGGATACATGGCGATCACGTTATCCTTTTCGGCAATATCATCTTTAAGGTTGTACAGTTCGCCCGACAACTTACCTTTTGCCTTCTTCTGTTTTTTCGGCGCAACATACTTCCACTTTCCCTTACGGATCGCCAACTGCCTCGCCTCTTCGATCATATATTCAAGCCCGTCCTGATCCTCACCCAGAAAAGCCTTAAGATTATCCCGGCTGTCCCGTGCCTCATCTTGGCCCAGCTCAACGTCAAGCAGCTTAGCAAACGAAGCAACAAGGTCCATCTGGCTAACCAACGCATCGGATTTCCCCGGCTTGATCTTGCCTGGCCACCGGATAAGGAAAGGGACACGCGTCCCCCCTTCGTATATCTGATATTTACCGCCACGATACGGACCCGCCCCATAATGCCCCCGGTCGTTGTCAGCCGTCGATGTCTTGACCGTCGTCCCGTCGTCGTAACCGTCATCATACACAGGCCCGTTATCGCTGCTAAAGATCACAATAGTATTTTCAGTCAGCCCGTTCTCGGCAAGCATTTTCATTATCTGCCCCGTCGACCAGTCAAACTGAACCATAGCATCGCCCCTAAACCCAAGTTCGCTTTTGCCTTTGAACCTGGGATGCGGAGCTCGCGGAACATGAATATCCTGTGACGAAAAATAAAGGAAGAATGGTTTGTCCTTATGCGACTTAATATATTTTTTAGCCTGCTTAACAAACTCATCAGCCATCGTCTCATCGTCCCACAACGCCGCCTTACCGCCTGCCATATATCCAATACGTCCGATCCCGTTAATGACGCTCCTGTTATGCCCGTGCGTATTCATATAATACGTCATCGCCTCCGGAGTCTCTGTACCGTCAGGATACAAAGTACTGCGAGGATCGTCGGGTTTCTTGGTACCAACATACAGCGGATCGTCCGGATCAAGATTTACAACCCGGTAGTTTTCCAGATACACGCACGGCACACGGTCATTGGTTGCCGGCAGCAAAAACGAATAATCAAACCCAACCTCCAAAGGCCCGGGCTTAACCTCTCCGTTCCAGTCGGTCTTTTTACCTTTCTCACCGAGTCCAAGATGCCACTTACCGATAACCGCTGTGTCATACCCAGCCTTCTTGAAAACCTTCGGCAGCGTCAGGATGTCCGTCGGAATGCTAAGCGGCGCATCAGGAGACAGGATTCTGATATTATGTCTAAAACCATGAACCCCTGTAAGTAGCGAAAACCGGGAAGGAGAACACGTAGCCGCCGTGCAATGCCCGTCGGTAAACATAAGGCTTTCATTGGCAAGACGATCTATATTAGGAGTCGGGATCATCTTAGCCCCATAGACACCAACATCGCCAAACCCGACATCATCGCCATAAATGATCACAACATTAGGCCTTTTCGCATCAGAAGTCTGTAACTCCTGGCCGCACCCCAAAAGCACAAAACACACAACACACAACACAACTGCTATAATAAATTCACGTCTATTCATAAAACTTCCTTTTTTTTTATCCCGTTATCCTGCCTAAAGTTCAGGCATCGTTTCGATCAGCGTCTTCATGCGATTGACTACCAGGCGATATTCCGGCTTATCCGCCAGATTGTAGTTCTCGCCGGGATCATTTTCATGATCGTATAGGGCATGTCCGCCCTTCTTCCAGACAATGTAACGGAAACGCCGCTCGCGCACGCTGCGGTCGGCATTGCAGTAGCTATAAGCGATCTCCCGCCTCGGAGCCAACAGATTATTAAGTTGGGGCACAAGGCTGACACCGTCAAGCTTACCCGGACGCGGCAGATTACACAGATCGGTTAACGTCGGATAAATATCCACGAACTCAACGATCCGATCACACCTGCCCCCGGCATGTTTCATACCAGGCGTCACTATGATCAAAGGAGAATGGCACGAACGATCGAACAGCAGCCCCTTGTTCCAATAGTTCTTCTCGCCAACCTGATAGCCGTGATCGCCCATAAAAACAATAACGGTGTTTTTCAGCAACCCTTTCTTTTCCATATGTTTTATCACCAGACCCAGTTGCTCATCCATATAGGAGATGCCTGCATAGTACGCGCGCATAGCTTTGCGCTTGGTCTGCTCATCCATCGAATCGAAAGCTTTCTTGAACACATTGTAGAAAGCGTGTTCCGGAATCTCACTGGCATCGTCCGGCTCTTGCGGCAGTTTCAGCGAGTCCAGCGGATACATATCGAAAAAACGCTTCGGCGCAAAATACGGGTCATGCGGACGGGAAAAACCGGCTGCGATAAAAAACGGCACACCATCAGCGACTATCTCATCTATCCGGTTGATCGTCGCACGAGCGATGCGGCCATCTTTTAAGAATTGCTCTCCCTCGGTCACCGAACGCCACCTGAACCACGGAACAGTTTTATCGACAAGCAAACCGCCTTCGCCGCGGCTTTTATTCTCATCATTCCAGCCCATATAGTATCTATATTCCCGATCCGTCGCCAGCAAACCCCCGGTTCTCACATTGGAAATACGGGTCCAGGACACCGGATCACGAAGATGAAATATCTTACCCGTCGTCACCGAACGATATCCATTGGCCTTAAAATACGCCGGCAGCGTCATCGCATCCGGCGCCGTTTTGCGAAGATGACTTCCATTACTAAGACAGCCGTTGGTCCCCGGATACTGCCCGGTCAAAAAAGAATTCCGACTCGGATTACATAACGGATATTGCGCATAGGCCCGTTCGAACACCACGCCTCGTTCTCGCAACTTGTCAATATTCGGCGTCTTGACCTGCCAGTGACCGTAACAGCCGATATCCACATTCAGATCATCGGACACAATAAACAGCACATTGCGGCGATCGCCCCCGCAGGCCGATGTACATATCAGCAAAAGAAACAATAAACCTGATACTAAACATTTTCTATTCATTTTAAATCTCCTCATTGAACACCGTTTTTTCCTCGCCTGTCGCGTCGACCTGTAGCGGCGTAGTTCGTAGAGCGAAGACGTAAGCCCTTGGGCGTAGACGGATTAATCACCTAATCTCTCTTTCCTGACAAGATCACAGGATAACTATAATCCCCCACTATTCATTTTGGGTCAACACGTTTTTTTTTATCTGTATCTTTATCCTCGCCTGTCGCGTCGTAGCCTTTGGCGTAGACGGGTAATCCTGTCAAAATTCCCGCAACTAATAAATATTTCGCCACAATTGATTTTTCCTCCAAAATCATTATACTGTCCGTTTCCAATGAATGCAAAGAAAGTACATATTAAAAGTTTCGGCTGTCAGATGAACAAACTCGATTCATCACTCGTCTCCAATGCGCTAAAGGACAAAGGCTACGAGCTGACCGACCAATCTGAAAACGCTGACATCGTTCTGATAAACACCTGCTCTGTCAGAGACAACGCAGAAAACCGCGTCGTTTCACACTTAGGCCACCTGAAATATCTTAAAAAAACTAACCCCACTCTTATCGTAGGCGTCATCGGATGCATGGCCCAGCGCCTCGGCGTAGAGCTTTTAGCGCACCCCGCTGTCGACATCGTAGCAGGCCCTGCACAGATCGCACAGATTCCCGACATGATAGAACAAACCCTGAGCGATCATAAAAGGACCGTCAGCATCACCGACAAGATTCGCATAACAGGAACCGCCGATCTAAGCGACGACCTCAATGATTTCGAGTTCGCTTACGATTCCGACGAAAACCACATACACAACCAGGCATTCGTCAGGATAATGCGGGGCTGCGACAAGTTCTGCACATACTGCATCGTCCCTTTCGTACGCGGGCCCGAAGTCTCACGCTCACCGCAGGCAATAATCGACCAGATCAAAAAGTTGGCTGACAAAGGAATAAAACAAATAACCCTCCTGGGCCAAACCGTAAACTCTTACGTATTCGTCGAAAACGAAAAAACTTACACCCTCGCAGACCTCTTGGAGATGGCAAGCGAAGTTGACGGCATCGAATGGATAAGGTTCATCACAAGCCACCCGAAACACTTCGACGAATCGATATTAAGAGCGATGGCTGATCTTCCGAAGGTTTGCAAATACCTGCACATACCCGCACAAAGCGGCTCGGACAAAATACTAAAAGCAATGAACCGCGGCTACACCGCTGCCGAGTATCTCGATTTTATAGAACGTGCAAAACAGATCGTCCCGGACATCGCCATCGCAGGCGATTTCATCGTCGGCTTCCCCGGCGAAACCGACGAAGATTTCCAGGCGACCGTGGAACTGGTTAAAAAAGCAAAATACAAAAACTGCTTTGTCTTTAAATATTCACCCCGCCCCGGCACAGACACCGATAAAAAATTAGAAGACAACATCGGCGAAGAAATAAAAAAACAAAGAAACACCGAATTGCTTGAACTGCAAACAAAGATCAGCGAAGAAAACAACAAAAAATTCCTCGGCCAAACCGTAGAGGTTTTAGTCGAGGGACCAAGCAAAAAATCACACCTGAATAAATCCGATAACGACGGCAACCCCCAACTGATCGGAAGAACCGCGACTGATTACATCGTAGTATTCAACGGTCCGGAATCCCTCGCGGGACAATTCGCAAAAGTAACCATCACAAAAACCGCTGCGTTAACACTCTTCGGCCAACTATCATAATCAAACACATTCGTGTTATGCGCCATGTTTATTAAACCATGCACGCTCGTCGAAAGCCTTCTTCTTTGGTCGCGGATACTCCTCGCTCGCTACTCCTATTGGAAGCACGATCCTGATGATCTTACCTTCCGGCACAGACAGCAAC
>JAGLHQ010000141.1 GCA_023143375.1 Planctomycetota bacterium | reverse complement strand
CCGTCAAGCTCGGTGAGTAATTGGTTGACCACACGGTCAAGTGATCCGCTTCCGGGATATGACCCGCGTGCAGGGGCTATGGCATCAATCTCATCAAAGAATATAATGGTCGGGGCAACTTGTCGTGCCTTCCTGAATATCTCATGAATGGCTTTTTCAGAATCTCCCAACCATTTTGAAAGCAATTCCGGACCGCGCACACTGATGAAGTTGGCATTTGTTTCGTTAGCTACTGCCTTTGCAATAAGTGTCTTCCCTGTCCCTGGTGGCCCGTACATCAATACACCTTTGGGCGGTCTTATCCCCATCTGGATAAACTTCTCAGGTTGCTTCAGGGGCCATTCGACGGCTTCAGTAATGTCGGTGCGAAGAGATGACAGTCCTCCCACATCACTCCATCTGACATTGGGTACATCCACAAGCACTTCTCTCATAGACGATGGTTCTATCTCTTTTAGTGCAGCATCAAAATCATCACGTATAACCTCTATGGCATCAAGGACATCTGATGAGATCGTTCCCTCACGTACCCCAATTTCACTGGATTCGGATTCATCCTGATTTTTTGTTTTTATGTTTAAGTTTATTAATGGCATCTGCCGCTTCAATGCCTTCATGGCAGCTTCTTTACAAAGAGCTGCAAGGTCTGCCCCTACAAAACCGTGGGTGTTATCTGCGATATATTCGAGGTCTACTTCATCTTTAGTAGGCATATTCCGCGTATGGATCTGGATAATCTCGATACGATCATCCCTGTCGGGCACGCCGATATCAATCTCGCGGTCAAACCGGCCAGGGCGTCTTAGTGCGGCATCGATGGAATCCACGCGGTTGGTTGCCGCAATCACAATTACCTGTCCCCTATCCTCTATACCATCCATCATGGCAAGAAGTTGGGCAACTACGCGCCTTTCCACTTCGCCTGTTACATTTTCGCGTTTTGGCGCAATGGAATCAAGCTCATCGATGAATATGATGGCAGGAGAATTCTTGCTTGCCTCCTCGAATATCTCGCGCAATCGCTGTTCGCTCTCACCATAATATTTTGACATTATCTCCGGGCCTGCGATATCAAAGAAACTCACACCGGATTCATTTGCCACCGCCTTTGCGATGAGTGTCTTGCCAGTACCCGGTGGCCCGTGCATGAGCACACCTTTTGGTGGCTGGATGCCAAGTCTTGAGAATATTTCGGGATGCTTAAGTGGCATCTCGATCATCTCTCTGACCCGTGTAACTTCCTTATGCAGGCCTCCGATATCCTCGTATGTGATTCCGGTTGCCCTCACATCTTCAAATCCGCTGACAGGTTTGGAGTTAAATTCGACAATTGTCCTATTAGTGATGCGCACAACGCCGCCAGGTGATGTTTCTATTGCCCTAAATGGCGTAAATCTATCTGCGATTACCCCACCTGCAACCTGTGATCTGGTATGCTGCATTTCCAGAGGTACGATATCTCCCTCTACGAGCGGGATGCCAGTGTTATTTCCACTGCCAACTAACTGGCGTTTTAAATCGGTTTTTATATAATCATCAAATTCGAACACGGGAATTTTTTCAGTGGGAGCCAGCACAATCTTCTCTGCTTCCACGATTATCGGTTTTGATACTATCACCCTGTCGCCTATGCTGGCATTGGCGTTTTGCCTGACATATCCATCTATCTTGATGAGTTCCCTTCCCCAATCCTGTCGTTCAGCCCGCCACACTTTCGCAACGGTAGTACGTTTCCCTTCTATCTGTACTATATCCCCTGGGGACAATGATAATGCCAGTAATGTTGAGGAGTCGAGTTGTGCAATTCCTCGCCCGGTATTATTTGGTTTTGCTTTTGAGACTGTAAGACTTATGCCTTCCATCGTATACCCTCTATTAAATCTAGGTAAACAAACGTATACAGACCATATATACTTTTATGCTAATCCTTCGAATTTAAAGATATGAATGCTCTTATGTTTGACTGTTTTTCTGGTGCGTCAGGTGATATGATTATCTCATCCCTCATTGACGCTGGTGCAGATGTCGAATATGTCAAGTCGGCTATGGAGTCGGCAGCAGACGTTTCGGTGCATATTGAGAAGGTTTCAAAGAATGGGATCAGTGCAACAAAAGTGAATGTTGTGGAACATGGCCAAGCTGTGCGCTCATATCGGGATGTTGTAGAGCATGTGACGAACAATGTCGATGCGGATGTGATAGACGACGTGCTTGCCATTTTCAAACGCATCGGGGAGGCTGAGGCAAAGGTTCATGGAAAAGATATCCAGGATATGCACTTTCATGAAGTGGGTGCAGATGATGCGATAGCTGATGTTGTGGGTGCTGTGACTGCGATCAAAGACCTTGGTGTGGATGTCATATACTGCACGCCTGTTGCCACCGGCAGTGGTTTTGTGAACACGTCACATGGAACATTCCCTGTTCCTGCGCCTGCGACAATGGAAATACTGGCAGATAGTTCCTTGAAGATTGTGACAGGTGATACAAAACATGAGCTTCTTACACCCACAGGCGCGGCGATACTGTCTCATTTTGTGTCAAAATGTGATGCGTATGAAAGACTTTCACCCCTTAAAGTAACGAGTGTAGGATATGGTGCAGGTGGACTTGACCTTGATTATCCGAATGTGCTTCGTGTGGTTGTCGGTGTGGTAGATGATCACGTCGCTGAAACTATGGGCATGGCAGAAATTGAAAATGGGGCCGAGACCGATATCGGGACCAGAGCAGGGATTGGAAGACAACTCCACGATCCCACATGTGGATCATGTCTGCATCACGATGATATCATGATGCTTGAGACCAATGT
>JAGLHQ010000140.1 GCA_023143375.1 Planctomycetota bacterium | reverse complement strand
AGAATGTCTTATAACCCATTGCAGGGATTGATTTCAGTTCTACCTTGCTGCGGTATTGTTTGGTCAGGAATGTATTGGCTGTGTCGTTTGGAGACTGAACGATAAACGAAGAATCATCCGAACCGAGAATCTGAATATCGGCCTTTTCGCCTTTTTCGTCAACGATCTCAAAGGAACCGGATTCCAGATCACGCGGAATTTCAACATTGACAGTAGCAACCTCGTTGCGTTTAAACGGTGCCGGATTATAAACGAACAACGATATCTGCTCGTCGGCATGATCTGAATAATTTATTGTACCGGCGATATCCAGCAATGCACGTTCGGCAACACAGCCGGCGATCTCTCTGCTTTGTCTTGTTCTGAACATGATGTCGTCGCTAATGATCCCACGGCTGCATCCGCCGATGGAATCGTGTCCATGGTTCTGCAAAAGCCAGTTGTATGCGTTGTCAAGGAAACCCTGCGGATATGAAGCACCCATCATGCTTGCATAAACACTCAGAGGTTCGGCGTACTGCATCAACTGACGTTCTGTCTTAAAGTTGTCCATCTTTACGTCCATTCTCGCAGAGATGATCCAGCCGAACAGCGGGCTTGTAACCTTGGAATCGGAATAGCAACGCATCTCGCCTTGAGAAACCGGCAGATCGTCCGAAACGTTTGCAAGGACCTGTTTCTGGAACTCTTCAAAGGTGCTATGGAAAACATCCGCACTGCCGGCAAGTGCGTCGTCGCAGTCCTTGATCATCTGTACTTCGCGAATGTCCGGGCATGAAGAATCGTGCCCGCATGACCAGAACCTGTGCGGAGTGGTCCAGTCACCATCCTGCTCTTCCATTGCCTGTTTGGCTCTTGCAGGAATTGTTGTTTCATCGTATATGTATTTAGGACGGGAGTATTGAGCGTCAAGATCATGGTACTGATCGCCGACAAATTTAAACGGTCCGGAACCGCATGACCATGAGACCATACGATCGTTTTCGTCTTCCAACTGCAAAAATGCGGGACGCTGGATCACATACCAGACATTGTAACGAGGACGCATTGCAAGCCGTGATGCCACGATCTTTGTACCGTCGGCTCCCTGCCAGATATATTCGGAATTAGGTGCAGCCTCTTTGCTCACGCCGCGATAGAACGCAGCGAAATCGATCCCGAAGCCCTTGTATAGCTGCGGCATCTGTGAGATCTGACCCCAGCCGAACGGCGAATAGCCTGTCTTGCTGACATGCCCCAAGTCCTTGGCGATCTTATGGCCGAGCAGAAGATTACGAACCAGTGATTCGCCGCCGACAGAAAATTCATCCGGCAGACAGAACCACGGGCCAACCAGCAGTTTCTTATCTTCGATCAGCTTGTTAACAATATCTTTTTTCTCGGGACGTATTTCAAGATAGTCCTGAAGTGGGATCGTCTGAGAATCGAGGTGGAAAGATTGAAAGGCCGGCTCCTTTTCAAAAATGTCCAGCAGCATATCCATCATATACACCAGCATGTGACGGGTTCTCTGCATCGAGAAGCGCCACTCCCGGTCCCAGTGGGTGTTTGAAATAAAATGACATTGCGTTTTACTTTTGTCTGTATTCTTTTCGCTCATTTTTAAAATCTTTCCTATTAAGACCGATTCTTTGCCCGCCGATCGCAGGCGTTTTTATTATCTAAGTTTCTATAAAAAGCATCGCCGAAGGCGATACCCCTTTTGTTTCTTTTCTCTGTGATCTTTGTGCTCTCTTTTTCCTCTGTGGCAAAAATAAACCTTTTTATCCAGCCAAAGGCTGGACATATTAGTGACCATTAGTGTTCATTAGTGGTTCAAGTCTTTTCTTCTTTTTCTTCACGCCTTCATGGTGAAAAAAAAACGTAACCGTCCACCAAAATCCACCTAATCGATTATCTTGAGTATCTGGTCAAAATTATCGCAGTAGTGATTACAAAGACCCAGGGTTCCGCTTTGTTCGATGTTTCCGTCGACAACACCGATTACAGGGAAGTTAGCAAGTCTGATAGAACACACGCCGGCGGCGCTGTCTTCGATGCCTATGATCTGCGAGCTGTCTTCGACGGTAAGCCCCAGTCCAACACGGGCTACCTCAGCATAGAGCCATGGGTGTGGTTTTGGCGACAGTTCGCCAAGCGTCCCAGCCGATCCTTTTCGCAGCGGGAAGCCGGCAGTAATGATCGCATCATAGAAGTCTGCCGGGTCGCCCATGCCCAGAGTACGGAACGCATCAAGTATCTCCGGCCATGCCTTTTCGTACAAGCCTGAAGTTACAAGGCCGATCTTGATCTTTTTCGCTTTCAACTCGTACAAGAATTCTTTGAGACCAACTGTTGGCGTGAAAGCATTTGCTTTTCCTCGACCGTTCATGATCTCATCCATTTCATGGTGAGTGTGCTGGAAATAGAACTCGCGGGCATCCTCGACGGTTTTGCCCGGACAATACTTTTCACAGCAGTACGTCAGGTGCTCCGAGACACTATGCCCGGAAACGAAAGGAAGGTCATCATCGCATAGCTCGAACTTCGGATTGTCCAGAAGCGAAGCCACTGTCATCTGAATGATCCAGATCCAGAACTCTTCGCTACGAACGCTTGTCCCGTCAAGATCCATCAGTACCGCTTTAACCGGAGTTTTCATTTCAACCGGTTTGATCGGATAATAGGCAGGGTAGCCCATTGCTGATTTCACATAAGCCATGACATGGTCGCCAAAGAAAATGAATTCGACTTTTCCGTCGGTGGTCTGGCAGATGTAATTAACGCCGCCGGTGCCTGCGGTAAACCGCCCGTCACTGGTTGACGCAAGCGATTGGAAGTCTTCGATCCTGGCATTGGGCCCAAGGGTCCCAAACAGCGGTACATTACTTGAAGAGTTGTTTGTTTTCAACACTGATCCTTTCTATTGTAGATATTTTGATCGTAACGAGGTCAAACCTTGAATGTAACATCATTGTACACCGGTTTATCAGATAATTGTCAAATAAGCTATTTATTACTTCCGCGGATTGTACAGCTATTCACTGGCTTGTCAAGGTTAAAATCGAAGGATCGACCAAATGTATGCTATATGTAAATACAACTTTGATTGCTGTTCTTGATACGGAAGTGTTCCTATACTTGATTGCATAAAATTTTCGTGTGTGCAAACGTTTTGGTATTTTGTCATCCCAGCGAAAGCTGGGATCCATTGTTACTGCGCGGAAATGGATCCCAAATCAAGTTTGGGATGACAAAGCACGAGAATTAAACAAAAAGAATCTTGTAGATGCGTTTTATCCTAAACGGTCGAAAAACGCAAGGTCATCCGGCAATTTGGGACCTTTAGAATTGGGCAAAGATTATCTGGTCCAGTGGTCCAATACCCACTGAATGTCTTCCTCGCCCTCAAGCGTAGTTGGTTGTGCTAGATTTACAGGGGTCTCCATTATATCAACGGTGTCTTTGGACCATTTTTTATATTCAGTGTGCCCGTCAGCAAATACAAAGCTGCTTGAACCTGAGTGCCTGACAGTAATTGGATCGCCCCAGGACGTAGTCGATTGAATTTCGACGGAGCCACCACGAAGAACAAAGGAATCATATAGTATCTCACGCCAGTCATTTTCCTCGATAAACACAAATTTACTGGCGGTCCTTTCGATCGCGCCGATCTTTCTATATGTCACGTAGGTGTCATTCTTATTTCCAGTCAACCCAAGTTCACCCCATTCTCCGTTGAGAAAGTCAGGTATCGAATAACTCCGATAATGATTTGAATTGGTGTTGGTCTTGCTTCTGCAGGTGTATACTTTAGGGTTATCGCTGTAAGCAAATAGCGAGCCCCTTCTTATGCCCTCTTTTCTTTCTTCCAAAGTGAGAGTTCCAGCTGGGCCGCCGACGCCACCGCCTAACGTCCATGGATACCAGGCCCAGCTTGATTTGTCAGTGCGGGGATTGTTAGCGGCCCCCGGTCCGGTGTAAGTGTAGGGTTGGCAAATCTTATTGGCATTATCTCCAGCGTAAAGCGACCATGATGTAAAGAGCGTTCTAAGGTTCGTTGAGCATATCAGTCTTCTGGCTTGCTCTTTGACCTTTGTAAGGGCAGGCATCAGTATCGAAAGCAGCAATGCAATAATCGCGATCACTACCAGTAGTTCGATCAATGTGAAACCCTTTTTCTTCCGTGATGTGAGTCTGTCATGTAGTGGCATCATTTCTTTTCACTCCTAATATGGTGGATTGGTTTCTGCGAGACATCTAACTACTAATACGATTATCGATAATACAACAATTCCTTAAGATTGTCAATCTTAAAGGGATTGTCAAGTGCAAAGCTTGCAACTCAATTCAAAGCTATTTCAGGAAGATAATAGCAAAAATAATTTTAGCAAGATTACTATATGTGGGAATACGAGGCGGCGTGTCAAGAAGTTCTGGGAAAAATGAAATTAAACGCATTTATTAGATTATTAACTCAATCTGACCGATCGGTCAGTTTGAGTAGATAGATATGACGTTGACGGCAAAAAACAGTTATTGAATCCGCTTTACTGGCAATTGCAGACCGTGTAATAGTAGTATATAATGCCAGTAAAGAAATCAACCAAAATCGGCGTTCTGACTCTAAAAACGCTGGGTACTTTTATAAGTGGTATAGAAACGGTATAGAAACGGTATAGTCCACAGATGAGACATTGAACAGTGAATTGACGAGTTAAGATATGTTGTAAATCATCGGCCTATGGATTACAATTACTGTCCGCCGCAGAGTTCGTGAAATATTCTCATGATAACCGAACCAAAAACAGGGAACTAAGACAATGAAAATCAATATCAGGTATGCTAAGGTTTCTGACAGGAAGTGGAGATATTTGCTGTGCGAGTAAGTAAGTTTTGTAGTTTTTTCGCAATAAACAATGCCATAAGTGCGTCTGGCTTTACAAATTAACTATATAAAGGGTGTAACAATGAAGGACAAAAAATCGAATATCTCAAGACGCAAATTCATTAAAGGTGCGGCTGTAACCGCCGCCGGGCTCAGTTTTGCTGCCGGCTGTTCAAACAAAGATTCATTTACCATCGTTCCTTCCCATGTATTAGGCGGGGCAAAGCATATCGCGCCCAGTGAAAAGCTTAATATTGCCGGCGTCGGTATTGGAGGCAAGGGAGCGACGGATGTAAGAAGTGTATCGGCTGAGAATATCGTAGCTCTTTGCGATGTGGATTTCGGATATGGAAGCGGTCCGAAAATTTTAAAACAATTCCCAAAAGCCAAAAGATATAAAGATTTCCGCGTAATGCTCGACAAGCAAAAGGACATCGATGCGGTCATGATAGCTACTCCGGATCATACACATGCAGTGATCTCGCTGGAAGCGATTGTCCGGGGCAAGCATGTCTATACCCAAAAGCCCTTAACGCATACGATTTACGAAGCGCAGGTGCTGGCTGCTGCAGCAAGAAAATACAAGGTTGCCACTCAGATGGGCAATCAAGGGCAGGCTGGGGATCGCGTCCGTCGTGTTCGTGAGATGATCTGGGACGGAGCCATCGGCCCGGTACGCGAGGTACATGTCTGGACAGACCGTCCGAATAATGGCAGGTTTAATATATTTTGGCCCCAGGGTGTGGATCGCCCCAAAGACACGCCGCCGGTGCCAAACACTTTGGACTGGGACCTCTGGCTGGGACCAGCTCCGAAGCGGCCCTACAATCCGGCATATCATCCATTTATATGGCGGGGTTGGTGGGATTTTGGCACCGGAGCGCTGGGTGACATTGGGT
>JAGLHQ010000014.1 GCA_023143375.1 Planctomycetota bacterium | reverse complement strand
GCTTTTTTGCCGGTTGGCTGTTTGTTTTCATCTTTTTCGATGCCTGGGCAGTTGATGACGCATGCCTGACATCCGGTGCAGTCTTCTGGTGCGACCTGAACGGTAAACTTCATGCCTGCCAGGTCCTTGCCCTTTGCGTCAGCGTTCTTGAATGTTGCAGGCGCTCCGCTTAGGCAGCTTTCTTCGTAGGCCTTGATGCGGATGGCTGCGTGCGGGCAAACGAGCGAACACTGTCCGCACTGAATGCAGATGTCTTCTTCCCATACGGGGATGTGTACGGCGATGTTCCGCTTTTCGTATTTTGTGGTAGCTGTCAGGAACTTACCGTCGCATGGCATCTTGCTGACGGGTAGTTGATCGCCTCGTCCTGCCATTATCTCTGCGGTTACTTCCTTTACGAAATCAGGGGCGTCATCGGGAACGAGCTTTGCCATAGAGATCGAGCTTGTTACCTTATCCGGTACTTCGACTTCGAAGAGTCTTTCGATGGCGCCGTCTACCGCGGAGTTGTTCATGTTGACGACTTTTTCGCCCTTTGCGCCATACGATTTTTTGATCGCGCCTTTGATGGCGTCGACTGCCTTATCGAATTCCATGACGCTTGCGATGTTAAAGAAGGCGGTCTGCATGATAACATTAATGCGAGCACCTAAGCCAAGCTCTTCTGCGAGGGCGATGGCGTTTATGGCGTAGAACTTCAGCTTCTTATCGATGATCTGCTGCTGGACCATCTTCGGCAGTGTGTTCCACACGTCGCCTTTTTCGTGTGTTGTGGTAAGCAGGAATATTCCGCCTTCTTTGGCGTTTGCGAGCATGTCGTATTTTTCAAGGAAGCTTGGATTGTGACATGCGACGAAGTCTGCCTTTGTAACCAGGTATGGGCTTCTGATGAGTTCCTTACCGAAACGTAAGTGCGAAACCGTCATTGCTCCGGCTTTTTTCGAGTCATACACGAAGTATCCCTGTGCGTAGTTTTCGGTTTGCTCTCCGATAATCTTGATCGAGTTTTTGTTGGCGCCTACGGTTCCGTCCGAGCCTAAGCCATAGAACATAGCGGTGTATACGTCTTTGTCGGTGTCGAACGATTTGTCGACGTCGAGGCTTGTGTTTGTGACGTCGTCGATGATGCCGACGGTGAAACCATTTTTGGGTTTGTCGGCGTCCAGGTTATCGAATACGGCCTTTACCATTGCGGGTGTGAATTCTTTCGATCCCAGGCCGTATCGTCCGCCAATGA
>JAGLHQ010000139.1 GCA_023143375.1 Planctomycetota bacterium | reverse complement strand
ATCGAGCTTTGGAACCTTGTGTTTATTCAGTTCAACCGGCAGCAGGGCGGCAAGCTTGAAAGGCTTAAAGCCAATTACGTCGATACCGGTGCAGGGCTTGAACGGATTACCGCGGTTTTACAGAATAAAAAGAGCAACTATGACACCGACCTGTTTATGCCGATCATCGATGCTATCTGCAAACTGACGGGGCAAAAATATACTTCAGTGTTAGATAACAAGACCGACAGCGCGATACGCGTTATCGCCGACCATATCAGATCGCTTACATTTTCTATCACCGACGGAGCTACGCCTTCTAACGAGGGCAGGGGTTATGTGATGCGGCGTGTGCTTCGAAGGGCGTCGAGGTACGGCAGGGTGCTGGGTGTCAATGAGCCGTTTATGTATAAACTTGTCGATGTTTTAAGCGAGACTATGGGCGAAGCTTTCCCAGAGGTAAAAGCAAGAGCCGAGTTTGTTAAGACGGTTATTCGGGCAGAAGAGGAAAGCTTCGGCAGGACGCTTGACAGGGGGCTTGAGATATTCGCAACAGCAGCGGCGGCGGCTGAGAAAAAGAAGAGCAAGATCATTGACGGCGAAGCTGCGTTTAAGCTTTATGACACATTCGGTTTTCCGCTTGACCTTACGGAACTGATGGCAAGGGAACGGGGGCTTGGCGTCGATACGGGCGAGTTTGAGAATCTTATGGAGCAGCAACGCACACGTGCTCGGGCCGCACAAAAAACAACGTCGCTTGCGATGAACCTTAGCGGACAAAACCTGCCGGTTACCGATGACAGTGCGAAGTTTAAAAGCGAAAGCATTGTTACAAAGGTTGTCGGCTTTATCGATGGCGAAGGTTTTAACTCCGAAGGTGAGTTGTCCGATACGAGCAAGGACGCTGCGATGGTTATCGAAAATACTTGCTTCTATGCCGAGAGCGGCGGGCAGGTTGGCGACGCAGGAATAATCGAATCGAACCACGGGCAGTTCATTGTAGAAACGACCGAGCGGATCGCGGATTGCGTTATACACAAAGGCAGACTTGTCTCGGGTACTATCAAGACAAGCGAGGGAGTGACGGCAACTGTCGATCGTGACAGGGGCCAGACGAAAAAGAATCATACCGCGACGCACCTTTTGCAGTGGGCGCTGCAGGGTGTGCTTGGTGACAGCGTAAAACAGCAGGGCAGCCTGGTTTGTCCGGACTATCTGCGGTTTGACTTTACCTGGCCAAAGGCCTTGACCTGCGACGAGGTCAAGCTTGTAGAGGATAAGGTTAGAGAAAAGATCGTTGGCGCTGTCGATATTTCCTGTATGTCGATGCCGATCGAAGAAGCGAAGCAGCTTGGTGCGATGGCGTTGTTCAATGAGAAATACGGCGACGAGGTTCGTGTTGTTGCAGTCGGCGGCGACGAGGACCTAAAGAAAGCTTTCAGCAGGGAGTTTTGCGGCGGAACACACGTAAACAACACAGCACAGATCGAAAGCTTCAAGGTTGTCAAAGAAGAAAGCGTTTCAGCGGGCGTGCGACGGATAACGGCTATTACGGGCAAGGCCCTTTCGGAATATCTTATGCAGCGGAGCGAAGTTGTAGACGAACTTGTAGTGATGCTAAAGGTTCCTTACGATCAGATAACGTCAAGGGTGCAAAAGCTTCTTGACGAGAATAAAAAGCTCGCTAAAGAGCTAAAGTCGGCAGCGAAACATGGCGGCGGAAACGTTATGGAAGAAGCGAACGGCTTGCTTAAAAAAGCAAAGAAGATCGATGGCACGAGCATTATCGTAGGCACGCTTGCAGGGGCACAGGTCGATCAGGCAAGAACCGCGATAGATAGCTTAAAGAAAAGAGCGAAATCGGCTGCGATAGTTATCGGGATCGCTGACGGCGATAAGGTTATGCTGATAGCTGCGATGACCGACGACGTTATCAAAAAGGGCGTAAAGGCAGGCGACGTTGTAAAACAGATCGCTCCGATAGTCGGCGGCGGCGGCGGAGGCAGGCCTAACATGGCGATGGCCGGCGGTAAGGATCCGTCAAAACTTGACGAGGCCCTGAAAGCAGCGACTAAGCTTATCAAAGAAAAGCTTGGCTAAAAAGCTTTAATTTAGATATTGGTCTTTGATCAAAGGTTGACCTTTAAGGTACCCAAGCGAGGTTAGGAATCTGTCGCTTTCAAGGAGCGTTTGCAGGAAGAAGAGGCTGGTATTGTTTTTGCCATGATTGAAGAATCCGTGTTCCTGTCCGTCGTATAAAAAGAGCTCACACCTTGAACCGTTTGATTCCATTTTTTCTTTGTATTTTTTTGCAGTTGCGGTTGGTATCAGTTTGTCTTTTGTTCCGAGGAACACAATGGTAGGCGGGGTGTTTTTGTCTAAATTGTGCATTGGTGAAAAATCTTTCCAATACTTTTTGACACGATCGTAGCCGAAACCATCGGGGCCATTGTCAAAAACCGGGTTGAATAATATCAAGGCATTTGGTTTACAGCTTATATTCAGGTCGTCATTGGGGTCGTTAAATTTCTTTGTTGTTGCGGTTGCTGCTGCCAGGTGTCCGCCTGCGGATCCGCCGGCTGAGGCGATGCGTTTTGGGTCGATCCCGAGTTCTTTATAGTTGGCACGCAGCCATCTGATCGCTGACTTTGCGTCTTGTAAACATTCGGAAGGGGCCGCTTTATGCCTGCTTGCAACCCGGTAGTCCGCACATATTGCAACCATCCCGCGGGATGCCCAGTATTCGGATTGCCTGTAGAAGTGCTTTATGGTTCCGCCGTTCCATCCGCCGCCGAAAAAAGATACAATTGTCGGTGTTTTCTGGCTTGGGTTGTGTGAAGGGGGAAAGAAAATATGAAGTTGAAGCTCAATGCCATCGATTTGCTTGTAGGTCACAATTTTGTCGGGAACAAACTCTTTGATATTCCTGTTCAGCATTTCAGTGGATTGTGCGATCTGTGTATCCAACTGATTGCTGCAAGCACATACAAATAATAAACCATAGACAGAAAACATTCCTACAAACAAAAGCTTTAGCCTGCGGTTAGTCCTCATTTATGAGTTTCGTCCTGTCTTATCTGTACGCTTTTGGCGTGTGCATCGAGGCCCTCTGTCATTGCAAGCCTAACTATATCATCTGCACTTGCAGCCAATTGGTCTTTACTATATTCGATGATGCTCGATGCTTTTACGAAATCGTTGCTGCTTAATGCGCTTGAGAATCTTGCGCTGCCTCCTGTTGGTAATGTGTGGCTTGGCCCTGCCCAGTAATCGCCAACTGCTACAGGTGAGTGAGGTCCTACGAAAATCGCGCCTGCGTTTTTTATCTTTTCCAAGAGTTTTTTGCTTTCGTCGCCACACTGTATCTCCAAGTGTTCGGCTGCGAATTCATTTGCCCGTTCGACGGCGGCTTCTATGCAGTCAAATACAACGACTGCGCTGTCGGTTCCCATGCGTTCCATGGTTTCGGTAGAGTTGTCAAGTTTGTCGCCCTGTTTCTGAAGCTCGATTATGATCTCATCGGCAAGAGTCTGTGAATCTGTCATTACCACGGCGCTGCTTCCGTGTCCGTGTTCTACCTGGCTTAGCATGTCGGCGGCGACCCATGCTGGGTTTGCGCTGTCGTTGGCGATGATTAATACATCGCTTGGTCCTGCTATCGAATCTACACCGACTTGCCCGAAGACATATTTTTTCGCGGTGGTGACCCACTGGTTGCCCGGGCCTGCTATCATGTTGACTTTTTTGACAGCGGCTGTTCCGTATGCAAGAGCAGCGACGGCTTGTACGCCTCCGATGCGATAAACGTCAGTGATGCCGAGTTCATGGCAAACAGCTAATATTACCGGGTGGATGCTTCCGTTGTATCTTGGCGGTGAAATAACAACGATTTCTTCAACGCCTGCGACCTGGGCTGGTACGGCGGTCATTATTACGGTGCTTGGCAAAGGTGCCGACGCGCCTGGTATGCAGAGGCCGACTCTTTTTATCGGTGTATACTTTATTTTACCGGGGAGATCTTTGCCGGTGAAGATGTCTTGCTGATATTTTTTTACGTTTGCAATGGATTGCCGTATCGCTTTTAGGAGCTTTGGGTCAATTTCTTTGTGGGCTTTTTCAAGTTCACCTTCGCTTATTTTCATCTGCTCAGGGGTTAGCTTAACGCCGTCAAATTTTTCCGTGTATTCGATCACTGCATCATTTTGTCTTTCCATTACATCCATGATGATGTTTGCAACGGTTTTTCCTTCGTCGCTAAGCGGGGCAAATGTCGCCGCGTCAGAAACCTTTTCACGGAGGGCGACGAGGTTCTCTTCAAAGCCTGCGTTCTCACATGATATTAAGATTTGTTTGAGGTTGCTGATCATTTTTTATCTCACAAAGTTTCCGTGGTTATATGCTCTTGTTGCCCGTTGGAGCAGGATGTAGTATTGTCCATTATATTTTGTTACGATGCCTGCTATACGGAACCTCAGCGGGTGTGGCGACTTTTCGATCTTTAGCTCGGTCCATTTGAGTACTTCGTTGCCGAGCAGTTTAAATGACATCTCATCTACGTTCCTGCCGAGGCTGTCTATCTTCAGTATCTTTTGGCCGTCCTGTTCGATGATAAATCCTGTTCTCTCTGCGAGCATTGCGTTGCCTTCTGCTTCGACGACTTTTCTAAGCTTTGCAAGATTAACGACACGTTTTGGTTTCAGGATGGCCATAACATTCTTTGGTATTATCGAGTCCTCATCGTCGTCATTTTCTATCTGCGGCTGCTCATCGGGCTGCCTGTCGTTCGGTTCGGTTTCCGGTTTGTCGGAGTCGTCGGTCATCGGTATATAGTAC
The DNA here is from genome assembly GCA_023143375.1 of Planctomycetota bacterium. Taxonomy (GTDB): domain Bacteria; phylum Planctomycetota; class Phycisphaerae; order Sedimentisphaerales; family Anaerohalosphaeraceae; genus JAFGKL01. Next base: position 7,698 of record JAGLHQ010000139.1, on the reverse strand, counting down.
CAGCAGAACAGCAGGTTCCTGTCGTCGTACCTTGTTATCCTAGCCCATAGTTTTATCCCGGCTGTGTAATCGTCATCGGCTTGTCCGGTAATTTTGGCAAGCATACTTGACGGCAATAGGTCCAGCGGATCCCCTGCTTTTATGATCGCTCTGCCGTCGGTTATATCTTCGTCAGCAATAAACACCCACGTCTTTTTGTCCTCCGACCTCGTAATGGTTCCGTCGGTTCCGTTAAAGAGAAAACCTTCGGTTATCAGGACCGGTTTTGGCGGTATGTACTCTTCGGTTTCCTGGGGTTTCAAGAGTTTGGCATTGGCTGAAAGCCCGGCAAGGCTCATATAAACAGCTAATATGGCTATTTTTTTTTTCATAATTCAAAATACTTTTCAAGTATGTTAATGACATCTTCTTCTGATTCTGCAACATCGATATATTTCGGGCAGTTCGGATCGGCAGATGCCATAAGTTCGACAAGCGGTTTCCAGAACGTTCCGACCATTATAATCGGTTTGTCGGCGTCCGCAAAGTGTTTATTCTTCAATTCCCATACGCTTGCCAGTTCCATCAGCGTACCGGTACCGCCTGGCAGAATGATATACGCGTCGCCAATGTCGATCAGTTCGCTGAGTCGTTCGTCAAGCGAGCTTGTTATGATCTCTCTGGTGATGTATTCGTTGGCTGCGCCTGGTCCGAATGCGGTGCAGGTAACACCGATAGATTCACCGGAGGCAGCGGCTGCTCCTTTTGCAGAGGCGAGCATCGTTCCGCCATAGCCGCCGTTGGCTATAATGTAGCCCATTTTGGCGAGCGCGCTGCCAATCCTCTCGGCGGCGATGAAAACATCCTCGCCCGGTTGTGTTTTGCTCGTGCCGAATATTGAGATAGTTTTTTTGTTGTCCATTATTCCTTAGCTTTTATTTTTTGTATAGTTTAAGAGTCCGTCTGCCAGAAGGATGTCTCTGTCTCTGACGGACAGGGTCAGTTTTCCCTGGAAATCAAATCCGGAGGTCACGTTTTTGATCGTTACCATATTTCCGCTTTCGACGGCTTCGTAGAGGTTCTCTATTCTAAGCTCGTCGTTTTGGTTGACCCTGTCATAATCTCGATGTTCTATGAACTCTATCGGTACTATCGCGAAGTTTATAAGGTTGGCTTTGTGTATTCGCTCGATGGATTTTGCGATGACCGCTTTTACGCCGAGGTACATCGGGCAAAGGGCTGCGTGTTCCCTGCTTGAACCCTGTCCGTAGCTAAGTCCGGCAACGATGATCCCGCCGATGCCTTTTGCTTTTAGTTCGAGTCCTCTGTCTGCGAACGATGGTTTTCCTTTTTCGGTAAAGCAGCTAAAGACGACCTTTGCATACTCCGGCACGTTGGACCTGTATTTGAGGAACGCACCTGCGGGCATTATGTGGTCGGTGGTTATTTTGTCGCCGCACTTGATCAGCACTTTGCCGTCCAGATGTTCGGCTATCGGCTTGGGCGATTCCGGGACTACGATCGTAGATGCCCTTATTACCTCGGCTCTTCTGGCTTTGCCTTCGTCCATTGGTTTTACGATCATGCTGTCGTCGATAGCGAACTGTTTTGGCAGATCGGTTTTCGGATATTTTATTCCCATGATCTCTGTAAGCCTTCTGGGGTCGGTTATCTGTCCCATGATCGCGGAAGCTACCGCTGTTTCGGGGCTTACCAGGTATGCCTGATCCCCTGTTGTTCCGGTTCTGCCTGCGAAGTTTCTGTTGAAGGTTCGCAGCGAGACCACATCATTGGCTGGTGAGAAACCCTGTCCGATGCATGGGCCACAGCCGGACTCGAGTATTCTTGCGCCCGATGCGATGATGTTGGCGAGTGCTTCGTTTTTGGCCATCATGCCAAGAACCTGCTTGCTTCCAGGTGCGATGGCGAACTCTACGGTGTCGTCTGTCTGTCTTGCTTTCAGTACCTCTGCAACCATCATAAGATCTGTGTAGCTTGAGTTCGTACAGCTTCCGACGATGACCTGTCCGATCTTTAGTCCCTCAAGTTCGCTGATGGGTCTGATGTTGTCAGGCGAAGAAGGGCAGGCCGCCATTGGTTCAACTTTTGAAAGATCGATGTCTATGACGCTGTCATACTCTGCATCGATGTCTGCGCTTAGCATTTCGTAGTCTTTTCCCCGGTCCTGTGCTGCGAGGAATTTTTGCGTTCTTTTGTCGCTTGGGAAGACGCTTGTGGTTACGCCAAGCTCTGCGCCCATGTTGGTTATGGTCGCTCTTTGCGGAACCGAGAGGCTGCTTGCGCCCTGGCCGAAGTATTCGACGACGCATCCGACGTTGCCCTTTGTTGTCAGGATGCTTAGCAGCTTTAGTATTACGTCTTTGCTTGCGACCCATTTGTTGAGCTTGCCGGTAAGCTTTACGCCGATAACTTTCGGAGCGGTCATATAGAAAGCCCCGCCGCCCATTGCGACAGCTACGTCCATACCGCCTGCGCCAATGGCGAGCATTCCGATCCCGCCGCCTGTGGGTGTGTGCGAGTCGCTGCCTAAAAGCGTTGCTCCCGGTTTGCCGAATCTCTCAAGGTGTACCTGGTGGCAGATTCCGTTGCCCGGGCGCGAGTGGTATGCGCCTGCTTTGGTCGAAACGGTTTGCAGATACAGATGGTCGTTGTGGTTTTCCGGTCCGAACTGGCTCATATTGTGGTCGATATAACTTACCGACACATCGGTCTTAACCCGTGGTGTCCCCATCGACTCGAACAGCAAAAAGGCGGTTGTCCCCGTTGCGTCCTGTGTTAATGTCTGGTCGATTCGGATACCGATGGCATTACCGGCGGTAAGCTCTCCGTCAACCAAATGTTTATCGAGAATTTTGTATGTAAGCGTTTTTCCCATTGTATGCTCCAAATAGGGGTTTAAAACTTTCAGGGAACCTTTAATAATTCATTTTGGCGGTCAAACGAGTCTTTTGGCCTCTGGACGGCGTTTGCCTTCCTTGCCAGAAGACCAAAATCTTCTACTTGCCGCTCAAAAGCAATTATTAAAGCTACCCTCATATTTTAACACAAAATCAAACTGTTTAACACGTTAAATATGCAAAAAGCCGGTCTTATAGTAATAATGCCAGTTTTTATCTTGAAATTGCTTGACATAAACCAGATTAAGCCTTATAATTTTCTGTATTGGATGTGAGGAAATGGAGAGGTGGGTTTTCTAATGATGCTGCTTGCAATTCTTTCTTTTTTTCGCAATTCCTGAGTGCTTAATATTATATTTTGCATCTATTTTTAGTATATGTAGGAACAATATTCTTGGAGGAGAATGATGTTACGTCTACGTTTATGCTTAATTGTTTGTCTGCTTTTTTCAGTTCAATCCGCGCATTCGGGAATAGCTACCTTTCAATACGATCCGATTATAGATCCAATCAATTCGGCGACATTTTCTGTAGATTTTGCAGCCATGAATGCGCATCGCACAGTAGGCGGTTTTGAGGTTAACTTTGCCCGCCTTGTAGATATGGGTACCGGGCTGGACGATCTTGATCTTTCATACGGTTTGTTCGGTATCGCTTCGTCGCCTGATGATCCACAGATAAACATGGGACCATTGGAAACAGGGCTTTTCTCCGTGTCGATCGATTCATTTTTCTTCCCCGCTTTGGCTGGCGGTAGTATCGGTCTTAATGCACTTTTTAGCGATACGGTTGATTCTGTGTTTGCGATCGATTTTATTTCGCTGACGATCGAGACATCGGTTGCAATTATCGAGTCGTTTTATGGTTGGCCCGTCGGTAGCGAGAACGATGGCTTCGGAATCGGTTTATCTGACGGAGGCGATCTGCCGGAAGTTCTTCCAGATGCTCTACCTTTCAATAGTACCGGAACAGGTTTTGATGAGACGATCAGCAGCATATCAATAGTTCCTGAGCCGACAACACTTTGCTTGTTAGGGTTGGGAGGTATAGCCCTTCTGAAAGATCGTCGATCATTTTCCGGGAGAATAAAATGAGCAAAAAACAATGCTTAGTTTTTTTGGCAGTAATATCAGTATTTTTTATGCTCGGTAGTTTTGTTTTTGCGGAAGTTCCAGATGAACTTCGCGTCGAAGGCCCAATTCCCCATCAAGTTCCCGCTGGAACAACGGAAAATATCCGTGCAACTGTGCTACAGGGTTTTGTCGGTGTTGCGGGAGCAGAGGTTGTATTCACAAAGCAGTCCGGAAGTTTTAGCTTTAATGCAGGCGTCATATCGCCTGATGAAACACAATCTGTCGTAATAACAGATTCCAGCGGCGTTGCCATGATGAATATATATGCAGGGTGTGCGGATCCATGTGCAGATTGTACGGGCCCATGTCTTATCGAAGTGACCGTAACCGGAACTAAATTGTCAGCGTTTTCGATCTTCGATATTATTGAATCAATTAGTTCGACTATGGTCAAGGGTCCCTACCTGATCTATAACGGCACTAATACCGAGATGGATGTCCTGTGGCAGTTTGATCGTATTCCGTGTGGCGGCAGCACTATCGAATGGGGACTGGATACCAATTATGACCTCGGCTCGGTGGCAACTACTGAATATGGAAACGATCATCAACATAAATATACCATTACCTCCCTGACGCCTGGCAGCAGATATTACTATCAGGTGAAAGAATCCGATTCCGTCGTACACACCGGCGATTTTCTGGCGGCACCATCGGCATCGGCCGGTCAGGTGAAGTTTCTGGCCTATGGCGATACGCGGACCAATCCCGCCGATCATGATAATGTGTGTGCTGCGATGGTTGATGCCTATATGGCGGACCCCGATTACCAGAGCCTTTTGCTGCATGTTGGTGACTGGACAGAGGATGGCACCGAAACGCAATGGAACACAGAATACTTTGGCCTTGCTAATGCCCAGACTCTCATGTCACAAGTTCCGATCAATGGCTGCAAGGGTAATCATGAAAACAGAGACGCCGGTGATAATTACGCCAAGTACTGGCCATATCCTTATGTTGCTGACCATTACTGGTCTTTCGATTATGGTCCGGTACATGTTTCGGTAATAGATCAATATGTTCCATACGAACCGGGTTCGGCGCAGTATACCTGGCTGGAGAACGATTTGGCCAGTTCCAACGCCGAATGGAAATTCCTGCTTATGCATGAACCGGCCTGGTCAGGTGATTCACGTTCAAACGAAATCGCCATGCAGAACACCTTTCAACCGCTGTGTTTGGCTTATGGCGTGGACATAGTGCTTGCTGGACATAACCACCATTACGCACGCGCTAATGTAGATGGCGTACAACACATAACCACCGGTGGAGGCGGTGCGCCGCTTGATGAGATTACTCTGTCATACCCGGAATTAGTTTCGTCGGCAGAAACTTTTCAGTTTTGCGAAATTGACATACAGGATTATACGCTCAACTTTATTTCACGCGATATAGATGGCTCGGTCATCGATTCTTTTTCGCTTTATCACTCGATCTGCGACGATGAAATCTGCGATCTAGCGGATCTTGCCAGATTTGGATCGCACTGGCTGGATACAGATTGCATCGCTCCGGCCTGGTGTGACAAAACCGACCTCGATAAGAGCGGTGATGTAACCATTGGTGATATTGTCCTTTTGGCAGAAAACTGGCTGATAGATTTTTCGCTTAAACCTATAGGTTATTGGAAGTTTGACGGCGATGCGCTGGACAGCTCCGGTAATGCCAATGATGCAACAGCGGTAGGTGTACCGACGTACAATCCTACGGGACATATTGACGGTTCGGTGGTTTTTAACGGTAGCACAGATTATTTCCAATTGCAGGGTTTTCCTTGTGTTACAGGCGGGAAATCTCGAACTGTCGAAGGGTGGATCAAAACAACCGTAGGCGGCGAGATCATGGGTTGGGGATCGCCATTTACAGGTGCAAAGTGGCATATGAACATACTTGACGGTCCAGGTGTTGCAGGTGCATTACAGGTTAATGTGTGGGACGGTCACGTTGTTGGCTCAACAGACTTGCGTGACGGAGCGTGGCATCATGTCGCGGCGATAGTTCGGAATGACGGTTCGCCTAATGCAGACGAGATCGAGCTTTATGTTGACGGAAAAGAAGAAGATTATAGCGATGTTCTGAGTATACCCATCAATACCGGAGCCGAAGACCTTAGCAGGATCGGTGTTTATGTTGCAGGATCCGGTGGGCTTTACTATTTCTTTGATGGTGAGATGGATGATATGCGTCTTTATGAGGGTGCGTTAAGTGCCAACCAGATGGCGGATAAAGGCGGCTGGGATGGTTTGCTGGGGCATTGGCCATTGGATACCGATGCGACGGATAGCTCCGGTGATGGTCATGACGGTACCGAGGCCGGCGGCTTGATATATACAGGTACCGGCAAGGTAGGCGGTGCGGCAGTGTTTGACGGGTCTGACGATTATATTGAGATGATCGGGTATAATGGCGCAGTTGGCAATCGCAGCAGAACTATCGCCGCATGGATCAAGACCAGTGCAAGCGATCCGATGGAGATCGCTTATTGGGGTCAGGCCGGCAATGGCGTACGCTGGAAATTCCAATTGGTAGATGGTGTAGGAGCCGCAGGTGCTGTTCAACTGGATGTTTCCGGCGGTTATGTTGTTGGCAGCACCAATGTAAGAGATGGCGTGTGGCACCATGTTGCAGCGGTTCTGGAAGATGACGGCACGCCGAATGCTAACGAGGTCAAGCTTTATGTAGATGGTGAGTTAGAGACGATCAGCGCCTCTCTAAGCCATCCGGTTTTGACCGGCGGAGATGTTAATATGATGATCGGCGGCATACTCGGTACCAGCGTTGTTTATAACTTTGACGGTGAGATCGACGATGTTCGGTTGTATGGGATCGCACTTAGCCAGGGGCAGATTCAGGAACTGGTGGCGCTGGGGGATTAGATCGTGACTTATGACTCGTTTTGGGTTCGCTAAAGTTGGAATAAATCGGGTTTTCAAAAAACCTCCATACTTTATGATATCGTAAAGATCGTTCTTGCCTGACACGAGTCAGTTTTCCGGAGGATTCGTTTATTTGTACCCCGCCTTTCTTGCAATACATACTTTTGCACAGACTACGATCGCTCTGACTTTCATAAAATCCAATTTAAAAATTTTAACGTAAAGAGCGGTTAAAAACAATTTTTATTTTGATCGAAAAGGCGACAAAAAAACCCCTGTTAGTTAAAACTTAACGGTTTCAAGGCTGTTTGCGGGTTTTTAAACAGGGTTTTGGCACATGAAATACGGAAGTATCGAAAGGGTTGATAGTGTTAACAGAGGGCCCGCAGGTTGAAATAATCTTTACTTTTGGATTCTTTTTTTGTACAATAAATGCTTGTAAGTATGCGATAATTGCTAATCTGAAAGAGCTTTGATTGCCGAATTACGCATAGGGGAATTATCTGAAAGGGAATGTGTGTACCGAATAGTACTTGTTGATATATTTTGTAGCGGCCATTACGGAGTTCGCTGTATTTCGGCGGTATTGAAAGCCGCAGGTTTTGACGTAAAATGTATATACGCTGAAAATGTGATTCAGGATACCGCGCAGTTACCGCCCAGGCAGGCGCAGGCAATGTACGATCTGATCAAGCAACTAAATCCTGACGTGATCGGGCTTACTGCGGTAAGTGCGTTTTCGCATTACTTCATTTCCGAGATAGCAACAAAGATAAAGACTTTTTCCGATGC
>JAGLHQ010000138.1 GCA_023143375.1 Planctomycetota bacterium | reverse complement strand
GTTGTCGAAATGTGCAAGGCCTTCGAATCCGGGAACGATCCTTCGGATATACCCGGAGTCATGAGTAAAAAAACAATGACGTATGTAAGACGTGACCCACCAAACGATTTGGATCGTTTGCCGTTTCAGGATATAGCTACCGAGGGCGCTTATGAGATCGATAAGGACGGTAAAGTTGTTGAAAAAGACATAATTTTTAAAACAACAGGATATTTTACACGAGCTTCGAGAGGTTGTCCTTTCCGGTGCAGTTATTGCAGCAACGATGCTCTTCGATCGCTCTATTCCAGAGGCACGTTTTGTCGAAGGAGATCGGTCGATAGCGTAATAGATGAGCTAAAAGCAGTTGTCAAGTTAAACCCCGGCTATGAGCGTGTATGGTTTATGGACGATACGTTCCCCTACGTGAGATCATGGGTGGCGGAGTTTGCCGAAAAGTATAAAAGAGAGATCGATCTTCCGTTTTCAATATGGCTTAATCCGCAGATGGTCAAGGAGGAGAACATTGCTTTGCTGAAAGAAGCGGGGCTTTATTTCGCTATCGTAGGTATTCAAAGTGCCTGTGAAAAGACCCGTAAAGAAGTCTTCATGCGTGCTGAAAAGAACGAGAGCGTCTTTGAAACCGATCGGATATTGACTAAATACGGTATAGAGAAGGCATACGATTTCATTATTGACCATCCATGGGAAAGCGAAAACGAGTTGCAGCAAGCATTCGAACTGTTATCCAAAATGCAAAGACCGTATAAGCTGAATATACGCAGTCTTTTCATAATGCCGAAAACCGAACTCGCCAAGCGTGCCGAAAAAGAGGGGATAGCAACAGAAGAAGAGACTATCAATAGAATGGCGATTGATTCTAAGGCGGCTTCTCGTACATTTCAGTGGGTAAAAGGGGTGCCTGAGTATGAGGATAAAAAAAGAAGATACTGGGCGCTTCTTATTATGATGTTGGAAAAAGAGAAAATTCCGCTTGGATTCATTAGGTTTTTGACAAATGATAAATTGGCTAATAATGGTGTCTTTATAAGCATGGTATGCTTTGTGTATAAAGCTTACAAAGCTTATGGAGGAATGCTCCGGATGCTTCGGAGGTTCAAAAGGCTATTTATTAGGAAAAGATAGGCTATTTCAGTGAAAAACCTGAATTGTCGGTTTTTATTCAATCGTTTATTTGATCCCAAAGCATAAAAACGTTTTGACAGGGCAAAATGATAGTTCGGCAATGTAGGATGCGAGAAGTGTGAATGTTGGGTATAAGTTTTCTTTGCTTTTTTATTTAATTATCGTATAATACATTGTTCGGGCGTATGTGCCTACGCTGCGATAGTTTATATCTACGACAAACTGTTTGGATGTGGAATCAAAAAAAAATTTGTGATCAAATTAATAATTTTATATAATAATTTGCAAAGTGTAGCTTGAAATGACACTCGATCTTGCAAAAGGAGCAGGAAAAGAAGTTGGCTACACAAAACAAGATAAGTCGGATGGCAATGATGTTTCAGAATTATGTCAATAAGGTGTCGAAAGTAGCTCTCTCAGACAGTCTATATCTTAGCTTGAGATTAAACCAGTACAGGAAACAATGTAGTCTACCGCTTGACAAGATATTTGAGGCTGTCTCCATTGAAACGCGCACGGATTGCAACCTTAGGTGCAAGTTTTGCCCACAGAGTACGAAACCCCGACCACTGAAGGTCATGTCTGAAGAGATCTTCAAGAGAGTAATAGATCAGCTTGCAGAAATGAAATTTGCTGGTCGAATTGGTCCGCTAACAAACAATGAACCGTTATTGGATGATCGAATTATTAATTTTATTGCCTATGCCCGACAAAAATGTCCTTTAAGTTTTCTTGCACTAGCAACAAATGGAAGACTACTAAGCGAAGAGTTGCTTTTCGAGATATTTGCTGCTGGTTTGGATTATTTAATTATTAATGATTATCGTGATGATCGCCTTGAACATCCATTCCGGCTGAGCGCAAATCTTGAAAAGATTGCAGAGTTGGAAAAAGGAATGTTTAGAAAAAAAATCAGTATTTCCCGCAGATATACATCTGAAGTACTGGGGAACCGTGCTGGAAATATTTCTGGGCAAAAGAAGGTGCTTCCGCTTAAACAGTTTTGTGCATTGCCCTTTGCAAGACTTTGGGTGCAATCTGAGGGGAAAGTGTTTCTTTGTTGCCAAGATTATAATCATGACGAAATAATGGGGGATGTGAACAAAAGTTCACTTTCGGAAATTTGGTTTGGTGATAAATATCGTCGTATCAGGGAGGAACTTTACAGAAAAGACAGAACTGGGAAAATATGTAATAAATGTGACTATTCAGGTGTTCCGCTATCAATTTAAAAGAAACTTACATAATCATCAGCCACTTGCCAAATTAATTCGGAGCCTCTAGCTAAAACATATTTCGAATAAATTTTGCCTCGAATGTTGTTTTGACAAAAGATAAATTGGCTAATAATGCTGTTTTTGTAAACATGGCAGGCTTTGTATGTAAAGTTTACAAAGGTTATGGAGGAATGCTCCGGAGGTTCAAAAGGCATTTATTGGGAAGAAATAGGCTTTTTCAGTAAAAACCTGAATTGTCGGTTTTTATTCAATCGTTTATCCGATCCCAAAGCATAAAAACGTTTTGATAGAGCAAAGTGATGGTTAGGCAATGTAGGACGTGGGAAGGATGAATGCTGGGTATAAGTTCTCTTTGTTTTTTTATTGAATTACAATATAATGCATTGTTTAGGCATATGTGCCGTTTCGTATTTGTGCAGTTTATGAAAATAGTCGATGTCGGGCTTGTGTTGGCGAACATTTATCGCCGGCTAGTTGTACAATTGTGGTTTGGCTGGTTTATGCTGGACGAATTTTATATTTTAATGTTAGACTGATCAGGTCATTATCTAAAGGAATATATAACATGGGTAAGCTTTATTGCGTTGCTGATATATCTTGTAACAGGAGAAAAGAAGAAATCGAGAAAGTAGGGTTTTTCCTGCGAAAGAATGGTTGGGTCAAAACGGAAAATAAAGCAATAGCAGATCTCGTTTTTTTCTATACATGCGGACTTAGTGCGGCCAAGGTTCATGAAGCCGAAAGTATATTAGCAAAACTCAGAGAAGGCTTAAAAGAAGACGCTGAGATCATTGTTGGCGGTTGTGTGCCAAGTACGGACAAGGAGAGTTTGAATAACGTATTTGATGGAATGACAATCTGTCCGACGGACTTTAGTGCCCTTAATAATATCAAGGGGGTACGAATAAAAGTATCTAAAGATTTGGAGTTTTTAAAAGGCGATTTACATATAGATTTGCGTGCCAGGCTTTCGATTATGATGGGTCTAATGCGATTAGCATTTGCGATGATGAAGCAATATGGCATTTTTGCTGCGATTCGAAGGCAGGTTTCAAAAATGATGAAGCGTGTTCCGGCTGTGACCTCCGACGAGGATTATTCTTTATTTGTGGCCAAGGGGTGTCCTAGACTGTGTTCTTATTGTGCGATCAGATTTGCAACTGGTGAACTGAAAAGCAAGCCTTTAGATAAAATCATGAGGGAATTCAAGAAGGCATTGAAATCCGGAAAGAAAAAATTCGAATTAAATGCCGATTCAGTTGGTGACTATGGTCTGGATATAGGTTCGAATTTTGGCGAATTGATGGATGCTTTCGGTAAAGTGGACAAAGAGTTTACTATCGCAATACTGGACCTTCACCCGACGATGTTCCTTAAATATTTTGATTGGGTCGATAGGCTGTGTAAGCAGAATAAAGTTCACGATATATATATTCCTATTCAGTCAGGAAACCCAAGGATCTTGGATTTGATGAAAAGACCTTGTGATATTGCAAAAGTAAAAGAAAAAATGATAGAGCTCAAGAAGTACAAGAATGTATCCCTTCAGGGCTGCATTATAATTGGTTTCCCGGGTGAAACCGACGAGGAATTTCAGGATTCCATTCAGTTCCTCAAGGATATTGATTACGAAGATAATTATGTTCACATTTACAGTGATATGCCTAACACAGAGTCTTCGATGATGTCGGATAAGAACGATAAGGCTACGATGTTAAGAAGATATGAGAAGATCAAAAATTCCAATATTAAATTTGCTCGCAACTTAACAGAGCGCGAAATAGAATTCGGTTATAACGATAACGACGTTTCATAAGTTTTAAAGCAATCTTTCGAAAAGTAAGCTGCCGTGGCGCGCGGTTTAGACATATCCGCTGAAACCGAAGCTAGTCATTTTGTAGTGATCGGTTTTTTATACTTTATGACAGCCAGGCTTGATGGTATATTTGGATATCGCAGAGTCGCTAAGGAGTTTTCAAATGCTAAACGACCGGTGATCCTTAAAGGCATATGGATAAAATGGATAGCTTAACAAATCCCGAACCGCAGGAAAAATCGCATTCGGATCTTTTCAAGAGATCCGTAAAGGGCAGCTTTTGGGTCTTCGCTTTAAGGCTTGTTGTTCAAATTGTATCGTTCGGTCGATGGATCGTACTTGCCAGATTCCTTGCCGTCGAGGACATGGGGCTTTTAGGCATTGGCATGTTGACGATGCAGATATTGGCAACATTTACTAACACAGGTTTTCATTCCGCACTGATACAAAAGAAGGGAAACATAGATCAATATCTAAACACCGCATGGGTTACGGGCATCGTAAGGGCATTGCTTATTTATGCAGTTCTATATTTTATCGCTCCCTATGTCACTATGCTGAAGGTCTCGGCTGACAAGGTCGATATGACAGTGTCTTTGATAAGGGTGATCGGCCTAAGCCTTGTCATCAACTCTTTAACGAATGTTGCGACCGTTTATTTCGCAAAAGAGCTGCAGTTTTACAAACAGTTCGTCTTCGGTGTTTGCGGCACTTTGACCGATGCGGTAGTTACCATCGTTATTGTGGTCTGTTACAAAAGTGTCTGGGCGATGGTTGCCGGAAAACTTGCAGGATCGGTTGTAAGACTTATCTTAAGTTACATCCTTTTCTCATTCAAACCGTCTTTCGAATTTGATCTTGCCAAGGCAAAGCAGCTTTGGGGTTTTGGCAAGTGGGTCTTTTTGGGCACTTTAATATATTTCATCATGTCAGACGGCGACGATCTTTTTGTTTGGAGTTACCTGGGCGTATCTTCGTTAGCGCTGTATCAAATGGCCTACAAGCTTTGCAATATACCCGCTATCGAGATCGCATCGGTAGTAAACCAGATTACGTTCCCTGCATACTCGAAGCTACAGGACGATCTGCCGCGATTAAAGGATGCCTATGTAAAGGTTTTGAAGGTGACATCGATCATTGCTTTTCCCGTTACGGCTTTGATCTTTATTCTCACGCCTGAATTCGTCTCGATTTTTCTTACCGATAGGTGGACAGGCATCATTATGCCAATGCGTGTTATGGCGGTCCTTGGCCTTACAAGGATGCTCAAGGTTACTATGGGTCCGATCTTTTATGCTTTAGGGAAACCGGGAATAATGACAAAGATCAACATTGTTAAGCTGGCGGTTCTTGTCATTATGATCTATCCTTTGACGGCTCTTTGGGGTATCACCGGCACTGCATTGACAGTTTTTCTTGTGTGTATTTGTCTTATACCGGTCGAATTGTATATCTTTAAAAGAATTATTGATTGTGGTGTCACAAAGATCACGTCGACCGTTTTTCCTGCCTTTGTTTCAACAGTGGCGATGCTGGGCGTTTCCATTGCTTCAAAGAAGCTGTTTTTTGAGGGCATTTCATTTTTATCGTTTTTCACTGTTGCTGCCCTGGGGTCTATCGCATATATTGCAACGCTGTTTATTTTTGACAGGGTGTTCAAAAGCGGAATATTTGATATAATTACCGAACAGGTAAATGTCTTTATGGAATCTAAATCTGTAGATTCGGAACTGGATGCTGAAAATATATACGATGAAACAATTAATTAAAAGAGTCAAACAGGTTGCCGACCTTGCCAGGCAAAGCAGGGATATAAAACAGCCGCACATGGCTTACATGGGCGGATGGTTGGGTTTTGACAATCTGGGCGACGAGGCTATATTCAATGCAGCAGAGATATTGTTTCCTCAGTGCGGCATGATGCCCTATTCGGGTAGAGAAGGTTTCGAGATCGCGTTAACTGCCAAACTCTTGAAGGTGTTCAAGTATTCTCTTATGGGTGGAGGGACGTTGATAAACCGCCTGCCCGTAACACTCGACAGAGCCGTCAAAAGCCTTCCGCTTGCAAAGCACAGCCTTGTCTTTGGTTCCGGAGTCGCAAACCCTGCCTTTTGGACAGGGCGCGAAGATTGGCATGATGCTCGTAAGAAATGGGTGCCGGTGTTAGAGAAATGCGATTATGTCGGCGTAAGAGGGCCCCTGTCAGTAGAATTATTAAAAGACGTCGGTCTTACCAATGTTGAGCCAATTGGCGATCCGGTGCTTATATTGGCGGACGATTTCTTGCCGAATGAAAACGATATTCACGAAAAAACTATTGGCCTCAATATCGGATTTGCAAAAGATAGTTTCGGCAATCCTCAGTTGTGGGGTTCGCAGGGTAAACTCGTCGAAGAGATGGTGACGCTTGCTAAAATCGCAAGCCAGGCCGGCTGGAAGGTTCACTGGTTCGTCGTTTGGAAAAAGGACATGGATATTACGTTGGAAGCTGCCAAACAAAGCGGTACCGAAGGAAATATTCATCAGGAGTATTACGATTACAATAAATATCTCGAGCTTGTTAGCAAAATGAGCGTATTCGTCGGCATGAAGCTGCATTCCGTAGCCCTTGCAATGTGCGGATATGTCCCTTCTGTCATGCTGGAGTATCGACCAAAGTGCAGGGACTTTATGATGTCTCTCGATCAACAGGACAATAACATAAGAACCGATGAGTTTAGAGCCGATGACGTTTGGGAAAAGGTAAAAGCGTGGGATGCAGACAGGCCGCAAGCTTCAAGGCTGCTATACGATGCGATCAGACCAGTTGCGAACAGACAAAAACAAAGGGCACTGGAAGTTTTCAATGCGATGGAGGGTAAATGACGGACGTTCAACCATTAGTGAGCGTTATCATACCTCTATACAACAGAGAGAATCTCATTGCACGCGCCGTCGATTCGGTACTTGCTCAGACGCTTACGGACTTCGAACTTATCGTCATCGACGACGGTTCGACTGACAACGGACCTGAGATAGTACGACAGTATGATGACCGGCGGATCAAAATTATTTCTCAACAAAATGCAGGCGTTAGCTCTGCCAGAAATAAGGGTATCGATATTGCAAAAGGCCAATGGATAGCATTTCTCGATTCCGACGATAAGTGGGTTGCCGATAAGCTGCAAAAACAAATGGAACTGTTACAGGAAAACCCCAGCCTCGTATGGGTCGGCTGCAACTATACGATCGATCATAGTATAACAAAAGAGCGAAGAACTTTTATCAACCCTGAAAAAATTGAAAAATATCTCACCGACAGATGCTTTTTCAAAAGTTGCTTCGATGCGATCAATATAGGAGCAGGGCTTACGCCGGGTACAATGATCGTTAAGCGGTTGGTTCTTCAGGAGGTCGGTTCCTTTCAGGACGGGCTCAATTATGGAGAGGAGTTCGACTTGTGGTGGAGGATCGGTTACCGTTATCCGGAGATTGGCTATGTAAACAGCCCTTTAATTGTTTATAATGCTCAGATGGCGGACGGTTTAACTGCTTCCACTAAGGCTATTAGCATTATCGAAACCCTTTCTGAGATGTTTGAAAAAAACTTGAGTCTTGCAAAGCAGTTTGGCAGGGAAGATGACATAAGGCCTTTTGTTATTCAAAGACTCAGGAAGTGGAGTTATAATCTGTACTGCCGCGGGCATTTTAAAGAGATCAGGGAAACCCTTAAAACATTTAACGATATACTTCCAGCAGGTTTTAAACTTGTGATGAATTTGCTGACGATGCTGCCGGAAAAAAGCAATAAACATGGCCGGTGTTTACTGAAATGGTTATCTTACGATAAATTCGACTTTTGAGAATTGATAATGAAAATAGCCTTTGTAGTTGAAAATTTCCCGGTTCTTTCGCAGACGTTTATCGTCGACCAGATTGCAGGTCTTATCGATCTTGGTCTTGATGTCGAGATTTTTGCAGAAAGTCCGGGAGATGTGAACTTGAACCAACTTAGGTTTAATGCCAAGGTTCATTACGCCGGCGATATACCCAAAGGCAAACTATACCGATTAAAAAGGGCTGTAAGCCTGATTTTCAGATCGGTTTTCAAGTCGCCTTTAAAGGTTTCAGGTTCTCTTCTGGCAATATTTAAAGAAAACTGCGGTGCTCCTTTAAGGCAGCTTTGCTGGATAGATCGGTTTTACGGAAAGGGTTTTGATGTTGTCTTTTGCCATTTCGGCCCAACCGGTAGCAGCGCGGTCCTGCTTAAACGATTTGGTCTCAAGGCCAGGCTTGTTACAGTCTTTCACGGCTACGATCTTTCGCGATATCTGTTAAAGCATGGAAATGGCGTCTACGATAAGCTCTTCAGGTATGGAGACATGTTTTTGCCTATCAGTGAGTTCTGGAAACGGAAGCTTATCGAGATCGGGTGCGATGAAACGAAGATCCTGGTTCACCACATGGGAATCGATGTAGATAAATTCCAATTTAAGGAAAAGTCTTTGTCGGCAGATGAGCCGGTTAAACTTTTGACCGTTGGCAGGCTAACCGAAAAGAAAGGTCAGGAATATGCGATCAAGGCTCTTTCGAAGATTGCAGAAAATGGGACGAGTTTTCAATATACCATCGCAGGTGAAGGCCCGCAGCGAGAATATTTAAAGGCATTGGTTTCTCGCATGGGCTTACAGGACAAGGTTGACTTCACCGGAGCCGTCAGCCGCGACCAGGCGATTGAGTTATATGATCAATCGCATATTTTTATCCTTACAAGCATCACAGCCGAAGACGGCGACCAGGAAGGAATACCGGTTGTACTAATGGAGGCACAGGCCTGTGGGTTACCGGTTATTTCTACGTTTCATACGGGCATCCCGGAACTGGTAAAAGATGGTCAGTCAGGTTTTCTTGTTCCGGAAAAAAATATCGACCAACTGGCAGAAAAACTCGATTCTCTAATAAGCTCTGCTTTACAATGGGCGGAGTTAGGCTCAGCCGGTAAAGATATAGTGCATAAAGATTTCAATAACGAACAACTAAGCGAAAAACTCGTCCGAATACTAAACAGTCTTTATGAAAAAAACAATTAAATGCATGAAGTGGCTAAAAGGTAATTGATGCAGGAGAGATGACAATGTTTGAAAAGATTAAAAAGAAATTGCTTAGCAGGTTTTGTGCAAATGAAAACAGGATGAGCTTGAAGTGGATAAAACGTCAGCGGGGAACATGGCTATGTGAAAACTTGGGGTCGCGGAAACGGTTTATCCCTCCCTATAACCCGCTTATGAACAAAATAGAAGAACAGGCTGCAAGTACAAATAATCGGGGTGATCTGCCTGTATGGGATGGTTATCAGCAGGCAGGAATAACCAGAACGTCCAATCAGGTACGCACATCCTATATCATGGGCCGTTTTTTTAGTTGGCTTTGTCAGAAAAAAAAACCTTCGATCATAGTTGAGTTTGGGACGGCATTTGGTGTCTCAGGTATGTATTGGTTAGCAGGTCTTGAGTTGAACAAAAACGGCAGGCTATTAACATTTGAACCTAATGAGCAATGGGCTAAGATAGCAAAGGCAAACATGGAAAGTATATCGAATAGATTCGATTTGACTGTGGGGACATTTGAGGAGAACATTGATTTTGTTTTAAATGATCAAAAGATAGATATGGCTTTTATAGATGCGATCCACAGCGGCGAATTCGTTTTGCCTCAATTCAAGCTTGTTATGGAAAGGTCGTCTAAGAAGGCTATAGTTGTGTTTGATGACATTGATTATTCTGAAGATATGAAAGACTGCTGGAATACCATAGCAAACAGTGACCAGGCAGCGGCCAGTCTTGAGGTTACAGACAGAGTCGGAATAGTAGAACTTTATTGAACCGTTTAGGATTAAATTTTTTGTTGCTTCCTGCCAAACAGCAAATAAAAAAGGCCCCTTGCCTTAAGCAAAGGGCCTTTGGTTTTTACCATCTAAATACTGCTGTTAAAAGTCATGGGTCATTACCCACTACTACTAAAGTCATAATCTTCCAAGACGTCATTAGCGAGATATGTATCACTGGTATCTCTGGGAGGAGAATTACTCATAGTTGCACCCTTGGGAGCGCCTGCCCTCTTTTGGTCTTCAGTTGGGGTTGCGGGCGGTACGCTACTGTAACAAATGTAGATGTTGTCGTTTGCAACACCTATGTCAGGACGCTTCATAAATTCTGCATGCCCGTCATTGAACAGTACATTCTGGCCTTCGCGGTTGTGCGCAAAAGAGTTAGCAGCCTGGATTCTCCACTTTACAATATCGGAGTATTCTGTGGCAGTG
Organism: Planctomycetota bacterium; assembly: GCA_023143375.1. Classification (GTDB taxonomy): domain Bacteria; phylum Planctomycetota; class Phycisphaerae; order Sedimentisphaerales; family Anaerohalosphaeraceae; genus JAFGKL01. Next base: position 1,423 of record JAGLHQ010000138.1, on the reverse strand, counting down.
CCTAAACGCAATTGGTCAGCTATGCCCATATAGGTAGTATCAGTGGCGTCTCCTCTTACGCCAGCATTGTCAAAATATGGGTTCCTGTCGGCCATAAGGGCCATTGATGAAGATGCCGATGAGTTTGCAGGACGTGCTGTTAACCCACTCAATGAAAATGGTACCTGGTATGCATAGCTCACACAGTTCTGAGGACCTGTAGTTTTATCATCCCAGGTGCAGCTGCCGAAGTCGCCGAGCTCGACCAAATCGTAGTCAGGAGGAATCTTATCATAAGCCCTCTGGTCGCTGCTCTTACAGACGAAGCTTTTTGGATCAACATCAGCCTCCCTGACCAGCAGGAACAGGCTTGCGCCGATGGTCTGGGTTGCAGGCGGCCAGGGATCGGCAGGATTCCTAACCCAGTTGGCGGTGAGATAGGCCCACGTAGTACTGCTGTTGGCGAGGTTTGGATATTGATCATACTTATCATCGTTTGAGTAGACCATTAAGGCTGTGCCCATACCCTTGAGGTTGGTTGCACAAACCAGTCTTTGAGCAAGCTGTTTGACCTTGTTCAGTGCCGGCATCAGGATCGCCAGCAACATCGCAATGATCGCAATTACGACCAACAGCTCGATCAGTGTAAAACCTTTCTTCTTCATTTCATGCTCCTTTAAAAATTCCGAGATTCACTCATTTGCCTCTCCGGCAGCTTAACTTATGATTACAGTACCACCCTGAACCATCCATTATGAGCAAATCTCTCCGTTAATATTCATTTTTCGACCGGAGAGCGATCTAACTTAACCACAGAATACACGCATTAGCAGATAAAATCCGCACAAAAAAGCAATTTAATAGCCGAAAACCAGATTTTACCGCGCAATCAAGCGCAACTAATATAATGAAGTGGTAGGAAATTTAAAGGCGGGCAAGAATAAAGCAGTTTAAAATATGATAGCTGATAGAGATATAAAAAAATACGGTTTTGCCTGCCTGAATCTATTCTATCGCTTCAATGATAATCTTATCGTCAAACATACCGTTTGTCAAGTAGTTTTTTTAATATATTTTCCCACTTGCAAAAAATGTTACATCCGTTATTTTAGTCAAAAACGAACTTAAGACAGGATACCAGCATGGAAAACGCAGATAGATACGTAAAAACTTTCAAATTACTCACCGCCAATAGCCAGCAGCATTTGGTAGATTTTTATGAAAATCTTGATGAAAACTCCCAGAACGCACTTTTGGACCAGATCGACGCCCTTGATTTCGCAAATATCCCCGCTTGGATAGAAAAATATGTAAAAGGCGAATATTTGCTTGATATCCCGGAAGATATTGCCCCCGCACCATATTTTCCAGCGGTTGCAGCCGATTCTGACACTCAGGCCCGCTATGATCAGGCAAAAGCCCTTGGCGCCGACTTGATCTCGTC
>JAGLHQ010000137.1 GCA_023143375.1 Planctomycetota bacterium | reverse complement strand
ATAATCAAGCAATGTTAACTGATTGGAAAGGAAAAATGGAAAACACAAAGAAAATTTTACAGGAAAAACTGTCTCCAGAGCACTTCGACAAGCTAATGGCTCTGGCTAACCCGAAACTTCACGATTTTGTAGCCGATGCAATTGAGCTCACTACACCGGATTCAGTTTATGTAAGCACTGACTCCCAGGAAGATCTTGACTATATAAGGCAGTTGGCCTTGACTAGCGGCGGAGAAAAGTCCTTGCCAACCAAGGGTCACACATACCACTTCGACGGCCCGAACGACCAGGCACGCGACCCAAAGAACACTAAGTATCTCGTAGCAAAAGGTACCGACCTCGGCGAAAGCCTCAACCAGATGGACAAAGAAGAAGGAACCGCAGAAGTCCGCGAAATCTTCAAAGGCGCAATGGCCGGCAAGCAGATGCTGATAAGCTTCTTCTGCCTTGGACCAACAGACTCAGAGTTCTCCATCTCATGTGCACAGATCACAGATTCTGCATACGTCGTACACAGCGAAACAATGCTCTACCGAACAGGTTACGAGCAGTTCAAAAAACTCGGCGATTCGCCAGAGTTCTTTAGATTCATGCACACCTCAGGCGAACTGGAAAACTCCGTCAGCAAAAACGTTGACAAAAGAAGGATATACATGGATCTCGATTCAAACCGCGTATATTCGACCAATACACAGTACGCAGGTAACACCGTCGGCCTGAAAAAGCTCGCACTTCGTCTGGCTATTAACAAGGCTTCCGCAGAAGGCTGGCTCGCAGAGCACATGTTCGTAATGGGTGCCCACGGACCAAACGGCAGAGTTACATATTTCACAGGTGCTTTCCCGTCAGCATGCGGAAAAACATCGACAGCAATGATCCCAGGACAGACCATCATCGGCGACGACATCGCATACCTCAGAAACAAAGACGGTGTAATGCGTTGCGTTAACGTCGAGAACGGCATCTTCGGCATCATCAGAGACGTAAACCCAGACGGCGATCCGGTCATCTACGACTGCCTCACAAAGGAAGGCGAAGTCATCTTCGGTAACGTTCTGATCGGCGAAGACAACAAACCTTACTGGATGGGCAGCGGCCAGGACATCAACGTAAAGGGTGTCAACTACCAGGGTGCTTGGGACCCATCCATGACCGATGTAACACCTTCGCACAAGAACGCTCGTTACACACTTAAGATCGCCGACCTTGACAATGCCGATCCCCAATGGGACAACAAAGAAGGCGTACCCGTCGGCGGAATCATTTATGGCGGACGTGACTCTGATACTCTCGTTCCTGTCGAGCAGGCTTTCGATTGGGAAGAAGGCATCATCTCAAAGGGTGCATCCATCGAGTCTGAGACAACCGCTGCTACACTCGGTGCAGAAGGCGTTAGAAAATTCTGTATCATGGCTAACCAGGACTTCGTAGCTGTCCCACTCGGAAGATACATCCAGAACAACCTTGATTTCGTAAAGGACGTAAAGGTAGCTCCACCGATCTTCTCGACAAACTACTTCTTAAAGAACGCAGACGGCAAGTACCTAAACGGTATTCTCGACAAAACAGTTTGGATACTCTGGGCAGAGCTAAGAGTTAACGGCGACGTCGAAGCCATCAAGACCCCCACAGGTTACATCCCGATGTATGAGGATCTTGCAAAGCTCTTTAAAGAAAAGCTGGACAAGGATTATACAAAAGAAGAATACATCGAGCAGTTCACCGTTCGTATTCCGAATCTGCTCGCTAAGATTGATCGTGTCGAGGCAATTTATAAAGCCAAGGTAGCCGACACTCCGAAGATCGTTTACGATGTATTCGACCGCATCCGCAAAAGACTTGCCGACCTCCAGGCAAAATCAGGCGACATGGTAAGCCCATACGATCTGTAAAAAAGTAACACAAAAACAAAAGGCCGGGATTTAACAACCCCGGCCTTTTTTATTATCTGCGTGGCACGGTCAAACTTTGCTTGGCCGTGTCGTTACAATCAAAACTTGCTCCGCCGTAGGATGGGCAAATCGTTGCCCATGCGGTTTCCTCCGAACGTTAAAATAATGCCGACCGAATTATTTGGCCGGGTGGCAGCGTTTTGCGAAGCAAAGCGATGGGCGACAAAAAGTGATCTAACATCTTGTCATTCCCACAAAAGCACATGCCTTAAACCGCATTATTTGGTACTTCCCATTTTTGACGGGAATAACTAAAGTCTGTCACTTTGCCTCTCCAAAGCAAGCATTATTCTATTCGAACCAACCCCTCTTAGGCGGTGAATTTTTATAAGGCATGCTCTCGCACATCTTTTCTACTATTCTTTGTGCAAGCTCTGCTTTTTCCGGAGCCAGCATACTTCCCGCCGCTCCGCCTACGATCGCCCCGCCGATAGCCGCTGCATCGCTGTCGTCTTTAACCGCCGCCCCTGCCATCGCCCCAGCCGCCGCGCCGCCTATCGCCGAGAATATTCCGCCGGTGTCCCCCGACCCGCTCCCCATCCAAAGGATGCTTCCGTCTTCAACATCGACGATCTTGGCAGTCAGTGCTATCTTAGTTCCAAACTCCGGAGCGCTTACCATAAGCACAGCAGGAACATTCAGTATCCGTCCAGCCCTGGCAACACCTTCGGCGCTCGTCATATCAGACGATTGAAATTGCTGCTCTTCCAGAAGATTTTGAACCTTCGCACGTTCTATCGGGGCATATCCTTTTCGAAGCAGCTCCATCACATAGAAGTCGCCTATCTGGTTCCGCGCAGCCTCGCTCATGATCGAACCTTCGACATCGATCACCGCGACTCTGTTTATACGCGAAAAATCATAGTCCTGACGCGCAAAGCTTTTACCCGTAGAGCATCCGCCGATGACAACGACAAGCACCGAAAGAATTGAGATCGTAATTAAATTCCGCATATCCATACCTCCAAAAAAAAAGCATTGACTGAAAGTTAGTTTAAACTAAACTGCTTGTAATCCTTTGTCGCTTTATCCTGTTGATCGTTCTAAACTTTCATCTCTGACAAGATTACAAGACAGCTATAATTTTTCCGACATCTTTGGGGTTATCATGTTTTTATTATTTATTTTTCTATCCTGTAATCCTGTCAAAAATTTCCACCAGCGCTTACAGCTATTCTACATCGAAAGGCTCGATCTTCGTCGTCCCTTCTATCGTCATCGGAATAGTCATCCCTTCCGGCATATGTTCGTTCGGAAGTAGTTTTACAGAACCGGAAAAGCTCATCGTCGTCTCGCCGCCTATGACCCAGCCGGTTGCTTCATCTAATTTCATCGTCCCGTTTTGCGTACCGGTAAGTTGCATATTCATTTTCATGCCCTCTATTTCGATAAGCTTGGAGTCTTCGTTGCCCATATCCATCTTAGACGTCACACCAAGAACAGCCGTCCCGTCCTTACGCTCTTTCAGCATATAAGTCGTATCGACATCGATAGGCATATCCGCCCCGCCGAGGCTGATTATATCGTCCCACATATCCCCGATACTGACAGCACCGTCCGGAAAAGCTGCAAACATCCCGCTGTTCATCTCTTTCAGCTTATCTTCGCTCATGAAATTTTTCATCATATCACCCATCGCTTTTGCCAGTTCAGGGTCTTCCATTGCCGAAAACATCTTTTCCAACATTTTGTCAAACCCTTCGATAGCGACGATCTCGCCCTTATTCGAGAGTTTAACGACAAACTCCGCCCCGCTCATATTTTTGAACATTTGAGACATCATCACAGCCTGTGGATTTTCTGCGCTCTCGTCCGGATTCGCCGAATCGTATTCGAACGATCCGCCCGGCGAGCTAACCGATCCTTTGGCGTTGAAACTTTTGTAGGTCGTTTTAACGGTTGCGATGTTTTCAGCATCAACTGCCAAAACTTCCGAAACAATTTCTATTGTTATATCCTGAGTCGTAGCAATCGCCTGTTCCATCACTGTTTGCGAAGTCTTTTGGTACACGGTGGTTTTGGAGCCAAACTTCTGACCAGCCGTAAGATTAAGCTTCAGGTCGATCTTATCGACCGCAGCAGCAAAACAGTCAGAGCCAACAGAAATGACAGATAGTAAAACAACCAGACCAATTAACAGTTTGTGAGTTTTCATTTTATTTCCCTTTCCATTTACAAGAAAACATTTAAAAACAAGTTTTTTATCACGTTTCACGGTCACAACCGAATCACCGACCGATCTTTACTGTACCAGAACTATATTATAGACATCCATACCGCAAAAACATTACAGACTAATTTAAAATTTTCATCAGGTACACCTAAAGTCTATATCGCGACCCCCCTTTTTTGTCAAGAAAATTACCAAACTCCGACTCATCGGGACTCATGCGGCCACTTTAATACAATCGCTATTGCTCCGCTTTCTTTTCTTCAGGAGTCCACCTCTGCATATTTTTGTCCTGCATCCGCAATTGCTGATCAAGTTTATCAAGGTTTCCGCCTGCTTGAGTTGACTTCGAAGGTAATATGAAACCGTCACTCGTAAAATTGACCACAGCCGTCCCTTTCAGCACCGCATTCATCCGCACAAGCGTAGCTGCTCCAAGCCATTCGTCGTCGAGCTGATAAAGCACAAAGTTCCTGTCTGTGAAATCCAATAGTTTTGATTTGGTCATTAGCCGACTAGGACCAAGAGCATCCATCGGGTTTATATTCATATTATCACTGGCCTCAGGCAGAAACGCCTCGCCGCGCATCTTGTTAACAAGCAAATAAACCGGGCTGTATTTCGAATACATATTTTGTGCCATGTCCACACGAGATATCTTTTTAAAACGTCGATCGAATAATAGATTTATTTTCTTTTCATGAAGTATCACAGATACCGTGTTATTATCCCTCTCAAGAACATCGTAGATAACGATCTGTTCTGCACCGTACGAACCTTTCTTTCCCTCGTTCAATGGAATTTCCAAAACGACCTCGTACTCGTAAACATCCACGTCCGCACGAACCGAATACGTCCCCGGCTGATTTTTGTGTTTATCCAGATTGGTTTTGTCAGTGCTGAATATTTCAGTATTAGAAAACTTATCATTGGAAGGATTAACCAGCTTTATATCACCTAACACATTCTGTATTGCAGACATGAAATTTGTGTCGTGGTAGCCCAGATATTTGGACACCGAAACATATTTAGACTTAAGAACTTCACCGTCCGCATATTTCATATTCGCATTGTTCATTCTTGTAAGTATCGCGAATTGTCCGTCCGCCAAACCGTCCACGGTATGTCTGGTGCTTATCGATTTATCTCTCGTATCTTTCTTGGTAAATCTGAATTCGTCAGCCGCAGTAAGGTATTGAGGATCGATATCAAGCGACAAGCCTTTCACTTTTATTGTTGAGCCCTCAACAACTGACCTCTCTTTTAAAAAGTCAATGTTCCACATATTCGTACCTACCCACATCAAAAGATAACCTCCCACAACCAACATTGCAGTTCTGGCTGTACGTCGGGTCATGAATTGATAACTGATGATTATAACTCCGAGTATGATCTCATAAAGATGCTTGGCGACAGTGTAAGATGCCTCCAAAGATGCGATCTTATAGATGTCCTGATTTCCTGAATGCCTAAGAGCAGGGAAGATCATCCCGACCACAGCCAGCAGGATCATGACAACTACAACAATTGCAAACACAATGATACCCACAAGAGCGTACCTGCTAAACTTCGGTGTAACCGATGCAAGAATAGCGAAAGGAATTATATAAGCCAGCTTTTCTATTATAACCTCCGGAATCGCCAGCAGCAGTTGATAGCCGCTCGCTCCGTTAGCTCCCAGCACAAAAAGCTCCGCTGCCAGAAGCGGCAAAACCAAAACAGCTAATATCGTACAGGCCTTGGAACCCAACAGCCCTTTGCGAGAGATCGGACGAGTAAACCAAAATGCCGTCGTCCCGACCACAGAATCGTCCTGAATGATCAATGGAATAATAACGATCATCATAAGACCCTGCAAGAAACTCACAAGCTTGGTAAGCAAAGGAAAAAACATCTGAAGTTCAAAAGTCTCCACCGCCAGCCGCTGACCGTATATCCCTAACGCCAGTTGAACAACAATAAGCAACAGCCATACAATAAGCAAATACCTCAGCCGGATCAGATCTTTCTTGAACACATGTGTTATAATATTCATAAGTTAATCCTATAATTCAGTTATCATAAACTTTTTAGCGAACACAACAAATATCTCACGAAGGCTCATCCCCGACATTTCTATATTCGTGCAATTCGGAAAAATCTCACGGATCTTCCCGTCCCCCTCTTCATACTGACTGTCCACAAAATGAATCGTCCGTCCCTGACGTTCGGGCAGATACCACTCCTTAGGATATGCAATGTCACCCTCAGCCGCCTCGTCCAAAGTCACCTCAACCCGCCTAAACCGTTTCCCAAGGTCCTCGGTCTTCTCGACAACTTTCAATACCCCTTTGTCAATAATACCAACCCAGTCTGCAAGACGTTCGACCTCGTCGATATCATGAGAAGATATGAATATCGTCCAGTTCTCGTCCTCGGTAATATCAAGCATACCGCTAATAAACTCATCGCGAACCAACGGATCGAGCCCGCTGAAGGGCTCGTCGAATATCAGAAGCTTCGGACGATAAGCAAGCGAAGAGATCAAAGCCGCCTTCATCTTCATGCCGCGAGACAGGCTCTTGATCTTTTGCTTCATCGGAAGATTAAACTGCTTTATCAGGTCATCGCAGAATTTATCGTCCCACGTCGGATACATTTCCTTGCAGTAATTCAAGAACCGTTCCACACTCATCCACTCCGGCATCTCCTGGTTCTCAGAAACGTAGCCGATCTGACCGAACTGCTCACAACCGAGTTTGGCAGAATCGACACCCAGAACTTCCGACGACCCTTCCGTTGGCATCATAATATTCATTAACGTTTTGATTGTCGTCGTTTTACCCGCACCGTTCGGACCCAAAAAAGCAAAGATGCTTCCCACAGGAACCGACAGGCTCAACTCCTTTACCGCAACCGTTTTGCCAAAACGTTTTGTAAGACCTTTTGTTTCAATGGCATTTGTCATTATTTCCCTTTCCTCTCTTTCAATGACCAATTACTATCGATCGCATTGATGACATCTTCTTTACTGATACTCAGCCGCTTAGACTCGACGATTAATTCTTCGACCTGATCGTTTAGGATTTTGTTACGTTGATCCTTACTCGCAGGGCTTAGCTGTGAAACGACACTGCCGATTCCGGGGCGAACCTCTAACATCCCCTCGCGAACCAGGTGACCGACAACTTTGCCCGCTGTGTTAGGATTGATGCGAAGATCCTTGCTCATCTCACGAACGGAGGGGAATTTGTCGCCGGCCTTTAATTGACCGGTCGCTATCGCTTTTTTGACCGCATAAACGATCTGCTCGTAGATGGGACTGCCATACTGAAATTTGATCGTAAAATTTATCACGTCTTTTAATTCCCTTACCTAACTAACTGTACTATATCACATAGTACACCGCCGGCAAGGAAAAAATAACTTTTTTTAAGAAAATTTACAAAATCCGCGTTATTTGAATAAAAACCGGGATAAACCGTAACACTTTAGCCATGTGACGCTATCAGATACGCCTTTTACTTCATAATTCGATATTCCGTGTTGGATATTGGCTATTCGTTTTTTAGCTATTATTCAGTTTCGTAAGATGGGCAATTTATGCCTTAGGTAATCTTTTGCCTATGTGGTGTTATGTGCGAAAAGACGCTGTCGATTTGTTTGAGAATCTGTCCAGGAAGAGGTTTAGCTACGAATCACAAGTCACGAATCACCAATAACGATCACAGTT
>JAGLHQ010000136.1 GCA_023143375.1 Planctomycetota bacterium | reverse complement strand
CGGCCCCAAGATGATGGCCCCAAGCCTATAATTGCCAGTTGGCCGGATATGCGATGCTTTTCTTGGATATATTGAAGTCGCGTGCAAGTTCTTCCACAAGATCGTTCGTTCGTTGTATCTGGCAATCGGTCGCCAGTGTACGCACCCCGTCAGCCACGACGCAGATACGGATCGTCTGGCTGTCACCAAACCAGTCCTGCCCAGGCAGTGCTGCCCGCTGTTTCCACCATTTCATCGACGAATCGATATTGCCGTCCCTGTTGCCGTTGCATACCAAAAAGTGAAAGTTCACATCTTCGCTGCTCGACAATCCGTTAAACTTGGCAAGCTGCTCGATATCACCAGCCATCGTTCCGCTGTAATAAATCTCCACAAAGTCCCAGTGCTGAGCTTCGGAGATAAGCGATTCGGTCGCGATCTTTTCAACGGGATTGAGATTTGTATAACTGGCAAGACTAAAAGGCCCTGCCGTCAGGGATTGTTTGTCAAGAGCCATAAGCACCAATGCACCTATGGTCATACTTGCGACAAGCGAGGCGATTACCCGCGAAGTTCTTCCGTGATCTGTCATTGCCATTCCTTAGCATCAAATTGTGGTAAACGAGACATCATTCTACAATGAATATCGGATAATTGTACAGAGATAATTGAAAAGTTTTTCCTGTTTTTCGCATTTTTCCCGCTATATACCCTTACCGGACGTCCTTTAGCGAAATCTTGATACCCCTTTCACAAGCAGGCTGTGATATCGGACCTTATATTGACCACAATCTTCTTGACTATACGCCTCTTTCATGCAATATTTGAAACATAGATATGATAGAAAACGACGACATAATAGAGATCGCAAAGCAGGTGCTCCTTAGCCGGGCCTTTGACGGGCAAACCGACAACTGGCTGTGGGACACCGCCGAGCGCATCGAACGCAATGTAAATTTCATCTGCCAAAGCACCGAGATACAACGGGCCAATTTGGCAATAGACCTGTTCTGTCTAAAAGCTGCCGTATATTTCTACCAGACGGGCCTGATACAAGCCGCCGGCAGCAGCGATGCCCTGTATCTCGACCTTGCGGAGTTAACAAGGCTTTCGACGCTGGTTGTCACCGAAAAGCTCAGCAAAGTAGTAGATACCAAAAGGATCCAAAAAATAAACGATATTATGATCCAGGCCTGCGAAAAAAACACTCGACTAAACGAAGCGAAGATACTGTCAGATGCGATAAATCTCGATGACATCGGCTCGGTCGGCATCTTCAACCAGGCGAGAACAGGCGCATTGCACAAAAAAAGCATCTCGCAACTCCTAAACAACTATAAGAAAAAAGCAGACTACGGATACTGGCAGGCAAGGCTAAACGAAAGTTTCCATTTTAAAAACACCGCAAAGATAGCAAATAAAAGGTTTGCAATAATGACCGCTTTTATGCAAAATCTTGAAAAGGAAAGTGCGTCATTGGATTTTGACGGGACGGTATAACATATAGGAAGATATTATGAAACATCAACCAGTAAAAGCGATTTTCCCCGGTTCTTTTGATCCGATCACCAACGGACACCTTGACGTTATCGGGAGAGGCGTAAAACTTTTCGACCATCTCATCGTCGCCGTCGGCCAGAACCCGCAAAAGGAAGAGCTGTTCACTCCTGACCAGCGAGTCGATATGATCAGGGATCTTGTAAAGGACATGCCGCGTGTGACGGTGGAAAAGTATAATTTGCTTACCGTCGAATACGCCAAACAGGTTGGCGCCGACGTTATGCTTAGGGGCATGAGAAATCTAACCGACGTTCAGTACGAGTTCCAGATGGCAATGATGAACCGTTCGGTCGCCGGTGTGGAAACTGTTTTTGTTATGACAAGCGAAGAGTTCGGATTCGTAAACTCAACGATGGTTCGCGACGTCGCGATCCTCGGTGGAGACGTCTCAAAGCTTATCCCCGTCTCGGTATACGATATACTAAAAAAACGTCTCGCCGAGATGAAGAACAAATAATTATTGGGGGAAATAAAAATGTTCACAGCCACAGTAGAAACAGTTTTTTTCGCGGGCCATCAGATAACCTATGCAGACGGTACCGTTGAGGATCTGCACGAGCACGAGTGGGTCGCCCGTGCAGCCGTAGAATCGGCGGTCCTTGACGATCAGGGATTTGCCGTAGATTTTTTATGGTTAAAGAAGCATCTGCAAATAATAACCAACGGCCTTGTAACGACCCGCCTGGAGGAACATCGCTATTTCAAAGAGACAAAGATAAACGCCTCGGCAGAGAACGTCGCAAAATACATCTTCGAAGAGCTTGAACCGCTTGTAAAAGGCAACGCCAAGCTGGCGTCGGTTGATGTACAGGAGTCACCCGGATGCTGGGCAAAATACAGCGTGTAGCGTTATCTATACCAACGTGTTGTCTCAAACCAGTCGTATGCGAGCAGAACAAAATCTGTAAATGTAATAACCCCATCACGATCAAGGTCGCCGGGCTGTTCGCTATCGGCATTTAACCAGTCACCAACCATCACAGACAGATCGTCAGCGTCAACTATTCCATTGTTTGTCATATCCGCCAGTAAAGCTGCGCCGTAAGGAGGCATCGATGCTTCCGCAGTTCCGCCATAGACTCCCATGTTGATACGTAGATTTTCACCAAATTCATTCGTCGGGTCGACGTCAAGCGTCATAGGCTCATCACCAAGCGATGCTCCCGGGTTACCCGCATCAATGCATGGGCTCGTAACCCCTCTGTCCCATGTCCAGTCGTTCGCATCGTTATCCCATCGCCACCCTTCGCTCTTCAAATGATAATCGCCATCAACCCAGAAATCGTCCGAAGCGTCTCCCGGCGTATCATTAGGGTCCCAATATCCGTCATAAACAAACAAAGGATCGGTATCGATATTACCTGGGCCCCAGTTGATCGTGTTGCCGTCAAGGTCGTCATATACACCGTCAAGACCGTCCTGAACGTCACAGTAGCTAATATTTATTGTCGAAGTCTCTGCTGCTGCAATTTCATTTCCATCTAAGGTCGCACTGTTATTCCAGAATATACTGTTTGTTACCGTCGGATTGGAATTATCACGGCTATACATCCCGCCGCCCTCAGACGCAGAGTTACCGGTCAATATGCAGTGGCTTACCGTTGGGCTGCTTTGGGAATTATATATTCCGCTTGAATAATTGTTGACAAAGATATTATTTATAACCAACGGATTGCTGGAGTAGTTCTTTATTCCGCTTCCTAAGTTGTTAGTAAATACGCAATCAGCAACTGTCGCATTACTGCTGTAGTTAATCATTCCGTCAGAGGAATTATTGACAAAAGCGCAATTTATAACCGCCATGTTGCCGCTGTAGTTATACATTCCAGTGTGTGAATTATTGGCAAATGTACAATCAATAACTGTCAGATTACTGCTACCGTTGTACATTCCGCTTTTATAATTATAATTGAATATACAGTTTGTAATTATCATGTCGCTGTAGGAATTAAACATCCCACTGCCGCTGTTCCTGGATGAATTTCTGCTGAATTTACAATTTGACACTGTCGGACTGCTATTCCCGTAATTAAGCATCCCTCCGCCAATGCTGTGGTGTTGGTCCAAACTAGCGTTCCCTGCGGTGATAGTAAAACCGTCAAGAACAGCGTTCGGGTCGAGAGCGTAACCGTCTGGGGGGCAGAAAACGTGGCAGCAATTGTCAGCTAAAGTGGGGTCTCCAAATATCTGTTCATCTGGAATGGTCGGATCGTCATAGGGGATCGTCGGATCGTCATTGCCCAGCAGGTCACCGCTTAGAATAGTTCGATATAGATCGTAGTCCCTGCCCGCAAAATCGCTGCCGCCTGCCGGAAAACCTCCATACATCTCAACATTGTTTAACATACGGAAATGTTTCCCGCGTTCACCCATTGCCAGGCCATAGTCATAGCCGGGCTTATAAATCCCCGCAGCTACCCATATTTCGTTGGGCTCACCTGCTGTTATAAGGGCTTCATAAAACTCATTAAGAGCATTTTCCCACGATGTCCCGTTGTTAAAGCCTGTGGCACTTTTGTCTACATATATAATATCGCTGTCAATAGCGAAGTGTGCAGTGACATATTTATGAGAATCCATTGTGATCGTAACTTGATTGTTGTCGTCAGCCAGGTCACCGCTAAAGTGGTCGAAAATATAGCCACCTTCGCCATCAACAGTGATGGTAACTTCTGTTCCGGGAAGATACGCATATTCTGTAGGATCGAACGTTACGGTGCATGCCCTTGCTGACGGCTGGCTTGTAACATGCAGGAAAAACATCTGATCGACAGATTCGTCAACGCCCATATCTACGATATCGTGAATAATTCTGGAGTCACCCTCGAAATCTGTCGTCGGCAAAGACGCAGCGTCGTTGCTTCCCGTATTTACGCATGGCGAATATGGTAGCAAATGCAGATCGTCGTCTTCAGTGCCTGTAATGTTATCAGCACCGTCTGCATCGATAAACATCGGGTCGACATCGATGTTACCGCCTTCATCGAACCCTAAACTCTCGTCCCAAACTGCACCGCTGCCGCCGGAGCCTTTAATGTTACAGAAACTGATTAATGCCCTTGAAGTATATTTGCCATCTGAACTGTATACTTCATTATTACTGAAAGCAATGTTGCCCCAAATTATACAGTTAACCAGTACATTACCCGTAAATACACTACCACTGCTATAAACTCCCCCGCCTATATCAGCCGAGTTAGCAACAAGTGTACAGTTGGTTATATTCGAAGAGCCGTATGTTCCCCCACCAGCAATCTCAGCCGAGTTACCGACAAATGTACAGTTGGTTATATCCGAAGAGCCGCATATTCCACCGCCGTACTCAGCCGAGTTAGCGACAAATGCACAGTTAGCTACCGTTGAAATGTCCACGTCCATACCCCCGCCACCTCCCCCAGCCAAGTTGCCGGTGAACGTGCAATCTGTTACCGTCACATTACCACGATACACTCCTCCGCCACGATAAGTGGCGGCATTACCTGTAAACTCACAATCGGTCAATGTCGGATTGCTGTTTTCATTACATATTCCCCCGCCTCCTAAAGCGGTGTTGCCTGTGAACTCACAACCGGTAAAGGTTGGATTGCTTTCTAAATTCGATACCCCTCCACCCTCATTCTCAGCAGAGTTGCCGCTGAACGTGCAGTTGCTCACGGTGGGACTGTTCTCATAGTTGTACATCCCGCCGCCATCAGAAGCTGAATTGCCGCTGAACGTGCAGTTGGTGACCGTTGGTGATGACTGATAGCCATTATACATCCCGCCGCCGCTAAAGCGTGCCGTATTTTCGCTGAACGTGCAATTGGTCACCGTAGAGCTGCTGCTGCTGCCCCAGTCGTACATCCCGCCGCCACGTCCAAATTCAGCTTCGTTACCGATGAATGTACAGTTCGTTAGTTCCAGGCTGCTTGCCGCGTTATACATTCCTCCGCCACCACCATCATCATTAGTCGAATTACCGGTAAATGTACAGTTAGCCAGCGTCAGGTTGCTTCCCAAATTATATATCCCACCGCCGTTATTTTCAGCCGTGTTACCGGTGAATGCACAATCTGTTACTGCCAGGTTGCTTCCCCAATTATATATCCCTCCGCCACGACGGTTGGCTTCGTTATCGATAAACATGCAATTGGTTATTATCGGATTGCCGTTGAAGTTATACATTCCACCACCATATTCACCGATGTTATCGATGAAGGTACAATAGGTTATTGTCGGGCTGGACGCATAGTTATACATCCCCCCGCCAGGTTCATATGTGTATCCTTTGGTAATTGTAAAGCCGTCAAGAACAGCATTTGGATCGAGATTGGTGCCCTCAGGATGATAAAAAATGTGGAAACAGTTATCGTATGAAGATGGGCTATCCCCCTCACCGGAAAGAATGGTTTCAAATTGATTCGGATCCCGGCCGCCAAAATCGCTGCCGCCAACTGGGAAACCGCCATAGATTCCCACATGATTTATCATTTGGAAAGACGCCTCACGCGGATTGGCAAGGCCGTTAGGGTCGGGATAATACGTACCCGCCGATACCCAGATTTCATCATCATAGACTGCATCATCCAATGCGGCCTGTAAATTTCCATAAGCGTCTGCCCAACTGGCACCGGCACCTGTGCCGCTTTCTTGTACATAGATGGTTTTTGCATGACAAAACGCAGAAAATGCGATGAGGATAATAATAGATAATGCAAAGGCTCTTTTCATCCCTGGCTCCTGATATTAAACTCCCTGTTAAACTCCTCAAGATATTAGCATTTATTACCCCAAAAGTCAAGTTTTATTATAATGAGGAAAAATTCAATTTTTGTTAGATTTCCATAAAATAAATTTGACTTGTTAATTATATAGTGTATAATATATATGACTACCTGTCGCGTCGTAGTTTTAACGAAGACGGAAGCAGAGGCAGGATGCAAGGCCGGTTGGCCAAGTACGCATCGCCAGAAGGCAAGTCAGGCTAGCAAGCCAAGAGCAGCGAAAGTTTCGCAAGTCACAGCGACAGAGTCGCAATAAATAGTCCCGGCGTTAGCCGGACTCAACGGCAAGCCCTGAAGGGGCGACATGTTATAGCCCAGGGTAAGTCCGTAGGACGCCACCCTGGGAAAAGATGCCGACTTCTGTCGGCTTCCACGCGATGGAATGTTTTCCATCGCCTAGCGAAGCGACCCCGAAGGGGAGAAAGGGCTACGAACTATGGACAACGAACTACGAACTAAAATCACGAAAACTGAAATTTTCGTGATTTTGAAAAACGCCCCCTTTTTTGGGCCAAAAATGAGGAAACATGCGTTTAAAGCCTAAAAACGATGACCAAAAAACACAAAAACGAACAAAAAAACACAAATATGCGCAATTATGAACACAAAATGGCACACAAATTTATTACAGAAATGCACATAACAAGCAAAAGAATCAGCGAGTTATCTGCCTGAAGGCAGCACAAAAGACACAAAATTGAAAGGGTTAAATGATAATGAAATGACAACTGAATAGAAAGGGCGCAAAAACGTTACAACAAGGTTACAACTCGGAGCCTTAAAAAATGAGATCATTAAAATTCTGATTGCCGCACACCCGAAAGCGTGTCATAATACAAACGGGGGTTAATTTAGTGTTTTTGGTGCAGTAAAGAGCTTTTTTTGCCGATACTTTGAAGTAAGCTCATTTTAGTTAAGGTTCGATAATCTATGCAATGTCAAAGTTGTAAAACCAATACCGCCACGATCCACCTTACCGAGATTCACGACGGCAAGCGTACCGAGGCCCATCTTTGCGAAGAATGTGCCCAGAAAGAGGGCGTTACCATAAAAAATCAGATACCTCTAAACGAGCTTCTAAGCACCTTGCTCTCGGCGTCGCCGGAGGTTCCGGACTCTCAGCTTATCGCTGACGAGGCAATGATGGACACGGCATGTCCGTCCTGCGGGATGACGATGGGCAGGTTCCGGAAGGAAATGCTGCTCGGATGCGCGTGCGATTATGATGTGTTCGATAAAATGCTTGCCCCGCTTGTAGAAAAATCCCAGGGCGGAAACACCTCGCATTGCGGCAAGATACCTTCAAAGCTGCCAAGCGGTTCCAAAAAACAGATCGACGTCGCCAAACTGCAAAACCAGCTCGACGACGCAGTAAAGAACGAGGATTACGAAACAGCAGCCAAGCTCAGGGATCAGATAGGGCAATTGAAATGAAACTAGCGGACCTTAGCGATCATATAAGTCAGTGGTTTGACGGCTCAGGGCCGAGCGCCGACATCGTTATTTCGTCACGAGTGCGCCTCGCCAGAAACATCGCCGGCTTTAACTTCCTGCCATGCCTTACCGAAGACAGACAACAGCAGATACTCGAGACGCTAAAAGAGGCCGTCCTTTCGCTTGATATCGGCAGCGATAAGTTCTTTGTTGCTATCGACGCCGCAGAGCCTCTTGAAAAGGAGCTTCTCGTCGAGCGTCA
>JAGLHQ010000135.1 GCA_023143375.1 Planctomycetota bacterium | reverse complement strand
GACGAATCGTTTACCGCGATGATCAACGAAGAGGACCATCTTCGCATCCAGGTCTTCAAGACCGGCTTGCAGCTAAAGGAATGTTGGAAGCAGATAAACGCGATCGACGACATGATCGAGCAAAAAACCGAGTACGCTTTTAACTCACGCTACGGCTACCTTACCGCGTGCCCTACGAATCTTGGAACCGGCATCCGCGTTTCGGTTATGCTTCACCTGCCGGCTCTTAAGATGACCGGCCAGATCGAAAAGTTCCTGAACGCCGCACGCGATACGGGCCTTGCGGTTCGCGGGCTGTTCGGCGAGGGTACAGAAGCGGTAGGGGACTTCTTCCAGTTGTCAAACCAGATGACGCTGGGTATCAGCGAACAGGATATTGTAAACGAATTCACCGACGTAATCGTTCCTAAGATCATCGAGTACGAAACTCTTGCAAGGCAGGAGCTGCTTGAGACAAAGGCAGAGATGCTCGACGATAAGATACAAAGGGCGCTTGGCGTTCTAAAAAGTGCCCGGCTGATAAGTTCGCAGGAAGCACTGTTTTTGCTTAGCAATGTTCGCATGGGCGTTAATTTGAAACGAGTGAACAATATCACCATCTCTGACATCAACGAGCTGTTTATGCTCACTCAGCCGGCCCATTTGCAACTAAACAAAGGCGCCGAGCTTGATACCAATGACCGCGACATCCAACGAGCCGAGATCATCCGCGCAAAGCTCTCCTAACATCAATTAGGGGCAAAATCGTCAGTAGACTGCCAAAATGACAGGATACCTCCTATTTTGCGTTTGCATGTAACTCCTTTTAAAACGGCACGTTACGTTTTTTAGTTCCTTTTGGCACGGGCTTTGCTTATATAAATACAGAACGAATGTAAAGAAATACAAATTTCAAGTATGGAGTACTAAAAATGGGTAAAATAATTGGAATAGACTTAGGAACAACAAACTCGGTGGTGGCTGTGATGGAAGGGTCGTCGCCAAAGGTGCTGGTTAACTCCTCCGGAGCACGACTTACGCCTTCGGTTGTCGGATTTACCGATAAGGGTGAGCGTCTGGTAGGCCAGATCGCAAAACATCAGCAGGTTACGAACCCTGAAAATACCGTCTTCTCGATCAAGCGTTTTATGGGCAGACGACATGCGGAGGTTGACTCCGAAGAAAAGATCGTTCCTTTTAAGATCACCGGTTCGGCTCAGGAGCCTGTAAAGGTTAACGTTCGCGGCAAAGAGCATACCCCGCCGGAGATAGCGGCGATGGTTTTGCAGGATTTAAAGAAAACCGCGGAAGATTATCTCGGCGAAAAAGTCGAGCAGGCAGTTATCACGGTGCCGGCATACTTTAACGATGCACAGAGACAGGCGACTAAGGACGCCGGTAAGATCGCGGGCTTGCAGGTTGAGCGTATTATCAACGAACCGACGGCTGCGGCGCTGGCTTACGGGCTTGAAAAGCAAAAGGAAGAAAAGATCGCGGTCTTTGACTTTGGCGGCGGAACGTTTGACGT
>JAGLHQ010000134.1 GCA_023143375.1 Planctomycetota bacterium | reverse complement strand
CTATCCAGGGTGCGGTTCTTGCAGGTGATGAAGGTGTTAAGGATATTTTGCTGCTTGATGTTACGCCGTTGTCACTCGGTGTTGAGACTTACGGCGGTGTAATGACAAAGCTCATCGAGCGAAACACCACGATCCCAACGAGCAAGAAGGAAGTGTTCTCGACGGCGGCAGACAGCCAGACGAGCGTTGACATCCATGTGCTTCAGGGCGAAAGAGAATTCGCACGCGACAACCGTACGCTTGGCAGGTTCCAGCTTGCAGATATGCCGCCGGCACCGAGGGGCGTTCCTCAGATCGAGGTGAGTTTTGACATCGACGCTAACGGTATTTTAAATGTTTCTGCAAAGGACCGCGGCACCGGCAAAGAGCAGTCGATCGAGATCAAGTCAAGCTCAGGGCTTAGCGAAGAAGAGGTGAGCAACATGACAAAAGACGCCGAGCTGCACGCGGAAGAAGATAAGAAGCGCAGAGAGGTCGTCGATGCGAAGAACCAGGCTGACCAGCTTGTGTACTCGACCGAAAAAACGCTGAAAGAACATGGCGAGAAAGTCTCGGCGGAGGTTCGCGGTAAGATCGAAGCGGCTCTTAACAATTTAAAAGAAGCTGCAAAGGGCGAAGATAAAGACGCGATACAAAAGGCCAGCGAGAATCTCGGCGAAGCGGCACAGGAGCTTGGCAAGATACTCTATGAAGAGGCGGCTAAGAAGCAAGCGGAAGAACAGCCGGCTGGCGAGCAAACAGTTGAGCCAGAGCCGGAGAGCAAGGACAAAAAGAAAAAGGGCGGCGACGATGTGATCGACGTGGAGTTCGAAGCAAAAGACGACGAATAGACGTTTAGAAATAACTTCTTAATAAAATGAAAAAGCCACAGTTTAAATGCTGTGGTTTTTTTATTTGCCTATGCAGGTTGTAATTGCCGGAACACAGCCAAGCGGAGCTTGACCATGCCACCCTAATGTGAGACAAGTTTTAATTGTATAAATGGATCCCAAATCAAGTTTGGGATAACAAAGTGTGAAGCAAAAAACCGCATGGGCAAACGAGTTGCCCATCCTACGGCGGGATGATAACACGAAAAGGCCTCTTATTTGCCAATGCAAAATGTTGAGAAGATTCTGTCGAGTACCTGTTCGTCAACGTCTTCTCGTTCCAGGCCGCCGAGTGTTTCGTGGGCCGATCTTAGCAGCATCGAGACTACCTCTTCATTGCCTTGCTCTATTTCTGTGTGGGCTTCCTGCAGGCTGGCGATCGCACTTTGCACAGTTGCTTTGTGTCGCTGGTTGATGGTGATAAGTTCGTCGATCTCGGTTGAGGTTTCTCTTAAGCTTGTTGTCCGGGCATCTATCAAAGTTTTTAAAGCTTGCGCTCCGTCAGGACTTACAGAGCTTGTTGCGATAAACTCAGCACCAAAAGCGGAGTTTAGTTTTGCAAGCTTGCTTTCAA
>JAGLHQ010000133.1 GCA_023143375.1 Planctomycetota bacterium | reverse complement strand
GCTCTTAGCGTAAACTCGCCGGGCCCTGCAAGGCGTGCCGTTTTCAACAGCATTTCAAGTACAAGCTCGACGACGCAACTCGCTGCGAAAAAGTGAAGCTCGGCGAGATTTTCCGCGGTATAAGAGTTAGGCGCTGCGAAAGTGTATACTGCAAAGTCAACGTTTACACCTTCGGTTAGTTCGATGGATTGGGTTGTGACGCCTCTACCTTTAACTTTTATGCCGAACACTTCGTTTAGCAGTGTGAATGCATCGGCACCGGATATACGGACGATTGATTTTGCGACGGTACCTTGCGTAACAGACGCAGTGCTTATGGCTGTGATTGTATCGTTTAGATTGTACAAGACGATTTCTTTCGCACCTACGGTGCCGCTCCGCGAGGCGATAAGAACAACCTTTGCTTGTTCTTATCGCGTGGAGGCAGGCTTTGCCTGCACTGTTTACCCAGGGTGGCGTCCTTCGGACTTACCCCATTCGACTTCGCTCAGGGCAGGCTCTGGGCTGATACATTTAACCCCTTTGGGGTACTTGCTAATCACGGCCAAGCAAAGCTTGACCGTGCCATCCGGTTGAGACCTTTTTTTTTAGAGCCCTCGGTAGAACCGGGGGCTAAATAGCAACTATTACAATTGGTTTTTGAAGAACGGTTTTGGTTTTTTCTTTTTTACTTTTCCGCCGGTCTTTGATGTTACCGATACCAGTCCGACAGCTTCTTCTGCTTCTTTTTCTTTGATGTGTTTTCGTATTATGATCTGCTCGGCGACGCCGGCGAACGTACTTGCCATGATATACATATTCAGCCCCGACGGTGCCTTGTACAGGAACATCAGCATCATGATCGGCATCATGATCAGCATCATTTTTTGCTGTTGTGCCGCTTGTTCGCTGGCAGCGGCGTTTGGGTTGCTCATCAGTTTTTGCTGCATGAACATCGCAACCGCAAGCAGTATCGGCATAAGGTTAAACGAATCGATGGGTATTCCTATCAGCGGTATCACAAATTCCGGGAAGCGTACTAGTGCATCCGGTGCCGAAAGGTCTGTGATCCAGAACGGCAAAAATGCCGCTCCACGCAATGCGGTGTTTGCATAGATCGCACTGTAAAGGGATATCCAGATCGGCATCTGGATCATCATTGGCAGCATACTCGATACGGGCGAAACGCCCTGATCCTTATAAAGCTGCATGACCTGTTTGTTCATTTCGGTTTTGTTGCTGGCGTGTTTCTTCTTGATCTCTTCGATCTTCGGAGCAAGCTTTTGCATACGCATCATCGAGACCTGGCTCTTTTTCGTTACCGGGTGCAGGCACAATCTTACCAGTACAACGAAGATGATGATAACGATTCCATAGTTCGGTATGAACCCATACATCCACTTCATCGTTGCCATGATGCCGAATGCCATCGGGTTGATGACGGCTTGCGGACAGCAACATCCGAGAAAGGTGATCGTATGGAAGTACCCGTTCTTTGAATAGCTTTCGTTATATCTATCGTTTTTGTCGTTTTCAAAAATATTTTTGTCTTTAGGTCCGAGGTAGAGGGTGAAGTCATAAGTCTTCACTGCTCCTTCGGTGCCTGCCTCGCCGAGAGCAACCGGGTTTACGTATAAAGAGAACGTGCTTGATTGCCTTCCCGACGGTTTCTTGGCAGTGAGTGCAGAATCGTAATACTGTGCCGAGCCGGGTACGCAATCGTTTCGCCATGAGGCGCCCTCGTCCGGTGTTGCCTGAAGTATGGCTGCGAAATATTTATTCGTCGTCGCCGCCCACAAAAAGTGTGTGCTTGCGTCGTCATCGGTTATCTTCAGGTTCTCGGCGTTGTTGTTCTTTGCTGCTTTTCGCATTTTGTTGTTGTCGAGCTTTTCCGATTTGATCATACCTTCGTCGGTCATGTACGCGGAGATGATGTTTCGCATGTCGCCGCGTGCGCCTTCTCTGCCTATGCCGCACGGGCCGTTGAGTTGGAACTTTGCTTTCAGTTTTTCGCCGGAAAGGTTTTCGATTTCAACCCTGCAATTGACGTCGTAGCTACCGGCCTGGATCGAGTACGTCTTTGTAAGCTTTATTCCGTCTTTGCCGTCGGCGTCGGTCAGTGTGGCAGTGAACACTGCTGCGTCTTTGTTGTATTGATCTACAACCTGCCATCTAAGTTCGTTGAGCCGTATCCGCTGCTCCTTATCGATAAGTTCGAAAATTCCGTTAGCGAGCGGAAGTATCGGTTTTGTCACACCTTCTTCGATGGCTGAGAGCACTGCCAATGGCTGGGGGTTTTGCGGATCGCGATCGTCGAATCCGCTCATGAACGCGTTTTGTATTCCCGCTCCTTTGCTGGAGAGCTCCAGTGCGAATTCGTATCCGCTATCCGGATCGATCGAGCCGAGCATTACGGCCCTGTTCGGAGCGTATGCCGCTTTTAGCTGCGAGAAGTCGTAAGTTTCCGATTGCCCTGTTATGGCGCCGATCAAGCTTGCAACGGGTGATTCGCTTGCAAGCGGTATGATCCTTTTATGATCGTGGTACCGGCAGTTGCCGAAAAGTCCTGAGTCCAGTACCAGGACCGAGCAAAACCCAACGAACAGAACAAGAAATGCGATTAACGCTATTTTAGTTTTCATCAATAATCCTTATTATACGTTTTTTAGTTAATTCTCGTGCTTTGTCATTCCAAACTTGATTTGGAATCCATTGCTGCAAAGTAATAATGGATTCCAGCTTTCGCTGGAATGACAAAATACCACGATGTTATCCGCCTATTGGCAATTATTTTCCTTCGTAGAGTCTGTCGCCTTCGAAGTTGTCAAGGCTGTCAACCTGGTATATTTTTTTAGCGGTCTTCTCGAAGTCATACTCCATGCGAACGAAGTTAACTTTATCCTCGTCAACATATACGTAGCTCGCACGGGGGTCCCGGTCCCGCGGCTGACCGACGGAGCCTACATTGATGATCGCTTTTTCATCGTCGAGTATCGGGTAAACGTTTCCGAGTTCGTCCGGCGTATAAAAGTCAGGGTCCTCCAGGAATACGCCCGGCAGATGGGTATGGCCTATAAAGCAGAGGTGTTTGACCTTTTCAAACAGGGCGTTGATCTTACCGGGTGCCGTATAGACATCGTCCGGGAAGACGTATTCGTTGATAGGTTTTCTGGGAGACGCGTGAACGAAAGCGAAATGGGCATCGATGTTGCCTGCTTTTTGCTCCAGCGTCCATCGCATTCGCTGGTCGCCGAGGTAGTTCCATCTTTTATTGCGATTTTCTTCCGAGCCCTCCAGTTCGAGCATCTCTCTCGTCCAGAAGCTTGCCTGTTCGGCGCCGAGGTTGAAATTCGTAGGCTCAAATATAACGGCATAGTCGTGGTTGCCGAGAACGCATGCCTGCGTTTTTTCGATCACAAGATCGAGGCACTCCTTCGGATTTGATGCGTATCCGACGATGTCACCGAGACAGTAGATCGTTTTTATCCCGCGTTCTTCAATATCTTCAAGCACCGTCGAAAGCGCTTCTAAGTTCGAATGTATATCACTTATTACTGCAAACATATTTATTGCCCATGCCCAAAACTTAACTAACCTTTTGAAGAGCCGTATTTTATAACATATCTGGCGAATTAAATCCAGCTTGCGGTAATAATTTTATATTTAAGGATAGCTCTAATAATTGCTTTTGAGCGACAAAATGAATTGTCATAGGTTTCTTCAAACGTTTTTCCGTATCGATTCGACGTTTTTGGCGATTTTTCCCAGCAGGCAGTCCATCCCAGCCGGCGTTATCCCCTCTTTTTTGTGATATTTCTCAACCGCACCTGCCGCCATCCCGCACGCTATCGACGGACACAGCACCTCGTATCCGTCACATCCGATCCAACTGCCGCGAACGATGGTCGCTGAGATCATAAACAAACTGACGTTCATAACGCCGTTTTCGCCGATCCCGGATATATCGAACGGTACCAGCTTGCCTATTACCTCGACGGCTTTTGGCCCGTAAATGCCCAACATCCCCGTTTTTTCAGTGATATCGGCGATTGTAACATCCGTAAGGCTGTTTTCCTCGATGCGTCTGTGTATTAGTGTAACGATGTTCTGGCGGTCTTCGGGCAGGGTAAATACGATATATCCGCCAGCTGTGTTGCTGACGCGTGCGATGATTTCGTTGCCTGCGTCTGCGATCTTTGCCCATATCCACTTGTTGTCCGCAGGGCCTGGTTTTTGCCCCGTAAGCGTTTCCAGCAGCGTACCGCCATCGGTGCCCTTGATCTCGATCTTACCGAAGCTGCTCAGATCGAACGCACAGCACCCGTCAGTTAGAGCGTCTGCTTCGGCTTGTGCGTTTCCATAGTCACTCGGAAGCGACCATCCGTGATAGTCCTTGAAATTTGCACCAAGTCGTTCGTGAACGGCGTTGAATGGACTGGCAATACCCATAAAATCCCTTTCGGTAAAAATCACCCTATTGAGCAATAAGCTCTAAAGACAATAACATAATTTGGTCCCAATGTAAAACATGGTTTGCATTTATATCGTTAACTGATATAATACCGCCGTTTATAAAGATAGTTAGATACAACAGGAGTTTTCTGTGGAAGATACACTTTTAAAAGCTGAAGGCCTTATCAAGCGTTACTCAGGCAGAACCGTTGTCAACGAAGTCGATCTGTCCGTCGAAAGGCAGAGCATCGTAGGCCTGCTAGGCAGGAACGGTGCAGGCAAGACAACTTCGTTTCGGATGACCATCGGAATGATCGTTCCAGACGGCGGAAAAGTTTCCTTCGAAGGCAAGGACATTACCAAGATGCCGATGTATAGGCGTGCCCGCCTGGGGATGGGTTATCTTTCGCAGGAACCGAGCGTTTTTCAAAGGCTTAGCGTTCGTGACAATCTTCGTGCTATTTTAGAGACCATGAGCATTACCTCCGCCGAGTGCGACAGAAGGGCAGAGACCCTTATCGAACGTTTTGGGCTGACAGAGGTTAGAAAGTCCCAGGCAAGGTTCCTGTCCGGCGGAGAGCGAAGAAAGCTTGAGATCGCCCGCGCCATGATAACAAACCCGTCGCTGATACTTCTCGACGAGCCGTTTAGCGGCGTCGATCCCATCGCCGTCGAAGAGCTTCAGCGTGAGATTCGCCAACTGGTTGCCTCAGGGGTGAGCATCCTTATTACCGACCACAATGTTGAGCGTACGCTCGAAGTCGCGGACAAGGCGTATATACTTGACCATGGAAAAGTCATAGGTCAGGGTACGCCAAGAGAGATAATCCAGAACGAACTGGTCATAAAAAGTTACCTCGGAAGCACATTCAAAGGCGACGAATTCGATTGATATACTAAATGCCATCACTTAGATTAGAAGGGAAACGGTCATGGCGATTAAAAGAATACAAGTTGAAAATTTCAAAAGTTTCAAAGAACTTGACCTAGAACTAGGCAATTTCAACGTAATCGTTGGCGCTAATGCTGCTGGAAAATCAAACTTTTCACAGATTTTTAAATTCTTAAAAAATATTGAAGAATATGATCTTAGAGATGCTACGTCAATGGGTGGTGGTATAGAGTCATTGTGCAATATTGGCATTGGTACCGAGAAAGGTTTTAGAATAAATGCTATATTAGGGGAAGAGAAGTTTTCTTTTCAGATTAAAGATTTCCAATTAAGGATAACTGAATCGAATTGGAGTTTTGACTTTAAGCCAAAAGGTCCGCAAAGTGATTTGAAGGTTGAAAATGAAAGGCTAAAACAAACATTTAATCTAAAACCATTAGAGGAAGATCAAGAAAAGCTATTTGATAAACTAGATTCCATTGAAAAAGGTAACATGGAAGTTTCTAGTGAAAAAGGAGGGCTTTCTGTTATTTTTGATCCTCCTGAATTAGAGAAATTTTTTGAAGAAAATTTCCCCCCACTTTTCATGACAAAAGTTTTTGAAAAAGAAATGCCAGATGACATTCTTTTCCTTAGAAGCCCATTTAGCTTGATGCCTCCTTGGGAAGGGTTTTTCAAAAAAATTGGCATATACGATATTGATCCTAATTTAGCCAAAAATCCTGTTAAAATAACAGGCAAGGCCGAGCTAAAAGAGAATGGTGAAAACTTGGCGGTTATTTTGGATAAGATCGTTGAGGGTGAAGATAATAAACGAAAGTTGTGTAATTTAGTACACGACTTGCTTCCTTTTGTTGAAAATATTGGAGCTATGAAATTTGCTGAGAAATCCTTAATGATCAAATTGAAGGAAAGCTATTATGGAGGAAAGGATTTAAGAGCCGATCTCTTGTCTGATGGAACCATTAATATAACAGCGATTGTAGTAGCGTTGTTTTTTGAAGGGAAAAATGTAATCTTTCTTGAGGAGCCGGAGCGGAACATCCATCCGCATCTTATTTCAAAAGTGGTGGATATGGCCAAAGACGCCTCGAGAAATAAACAGATCATTCTTACAACGCACAGCCCAGAAGTTGTTAGGAATGCAGGGATAGAGAATTTGTTGCTTGTTTCAAGGGATGGGAATGGTTTCTCGACAATTACCAGACCGAAAGATAACGAGGAAGTGAAGATATTTCTTAAAAATGATTTAGGCCTTGATGAGATTTATGTGCAAAATTTGCTTGGATGATAAAGTATGTCTTATAGAAAACTATATTTTTTTGTTGAAGGTTCAGACGATACAAGATTTGTAGAGAATGTGCTTAAGCCTATTTTATCCTCGCGGTTTGATCATTTAGCAGTGGTTGAATATGCACAAAGACCTCTAAAGATTATAAAGAGTTTTTTAGTGTCTATAAATTCAATGCAAGATTCTGGCTATTATTATATGCGAGATATTAATAGTTCTCCATGTGTCACTTCAAAAAGGGATGACATTGTCAGTAGTTTTGGAAATCGTATTGATGAGAATAGAATTGTAATAGTCATAAAAGAAATTGAGGGCTGGTACTTGGCAGGCCTGGATGAAACCGCTGCAAAAGAGCTTGGCGTGAAGCAATTTGGTACTACTGATTCAATGACAAAAGAAAACTTAGAACATATGATGCCCACGCGTTTTGATTCTCGTAAAGATTTTATGATCGAGATATTGAAGCGATTTGATATAGATGTTGCAAAGCAAAAAAATAATTCATTTAATTACTTTATGAATGAACTCGAAGCAATTTAAGAGTTTTATATGGAGCCGTCGATGGCTGATACCGATTACAACGAGTGTCAAATAACTCACTACCCGGCGCCCGTTCTGTCAAAATCGGCTCAGCCGATAGAAGTTATCGATGAAAGTATCGTACAGCTTGCTGATAAGATGATAGATATTATGCTTGAGACAAAGGGCATCGGTCTTGCGGCTCCGCAGGCAGGGGTTAACCTCAGGATATTCGTCATCTCGCTGGACGGAACGCGAGAAAGTGCAAAGGTATACATCAACCCGACGATAGAAACTTCCGGCAAGCTTGAGCCAAGCGAAGAGGGCTGTTTGTCGCTGCCGAATATATCCGGCAAGGTAAAAAGATTCACAAACTGCAAAGTTACTGCGCAAGACCTTGAAGGTAACACCTTTACCGAAGAAGGCGACCAGCTTTATGCAAGGGCCCTTCAGCACGAACACGATCATCTCGAAGGAACGTTGATAAAAGACAAGATGTCACGCGTACAGATGATCGGCAGAAACTCAAGAGAGCTAAGAGCACTCGAAGAAAATAACGGGGATCAATAGCTGTAACCACTCACTGGATTAATAGACAGGATAACATGATAAAAAGACAGATAAAAAAAAACATGTTAATCCAAAAGAGGTGATGAAAGAATTATAGTTATCCTGTAATCCTGTCAAAAAAGAGAGCTTAGAATGATTAACCCGTCTACGCCCAAGGGCTTCGACGCGACAGGCGAGGAAAAAACGGTACACGGTTACAAAAGTATAAGCCATAGATGAGTTTCAACTGTTTTACAGCGAATAGACTATGAGAATTGTTTTTTTAGGTTCAGGTGACATAGGGGTTCCGTCTTTGCAGGCGATAGCCGATTGCAAGGATCATCAGCTTGTCCGCATCTTTACCCAGCCGGCGCGTAAGGCGGGCAGAAAGCAAAAGTTGGCTCCTACGCCGGCCGCTGTGTGGGCTGCCGAGAATAATGTCGATTGCACCGAGACTGAAAATATTAATTCCCCCGAAACCCTAAAAGAGATCGCCGATTGCAATGCCGAGCTTATGGTAGTTATCGCGTTCGGCCAGTTCATCTCGCAAGAGGCGATTAATATTCAGCCACATCGGGCGATCAACGCCCACGCATCTATTATTCCGAACTACCGCGGCGCAGGGCCGGTCAACTGGGCAGTGCTCAACGGCGACAAAAAAACCGGAATTAGCATCATCACCGTCGAAAACAAAATGGACACCGGCGACGTCCTCGATATCGCAGAGATACCTATAAAACCTTATGATGATGCCGAAAGCGTTCACTATAAACTCGCGATGCTTGCTCCGCACGTATTGATGATCGCCATCGACAACATTGCAGAAGGCACGGCTGTCTATATAAAGCAGGACGATTCCAAAGCCACCGAAGCACCGAAGCTGAAAAAGACCGACGGATATATTGACTTTGCGCAACCGGCCCAGGAGATTAACAATAAGATCCGCGGCCTGTGGTCATGGCCCGGAGCACAAGCGGACTTTGTCTCTGCAAAAACGCAAAAGTGTGTACGGGTTACTTTCGCACAGGCACAGGTCGTTTCTTCTGGTAAAAACGATACGAGACACGGCCGATTAGATGACGACCTGAACATTATATGCGGAAAAGGCACCCTTAAGATACTAAAGATAAAGCCCGCAGGCAGCGGCCTGATGGACTTCAAGGCATTTGCCAACGGCAGGGCACTGGCCCCCGGCGATATGTTCCTGACGATAGAAAAGAATTAACGGCATTGTAAAAAAGACTAATGGTGTTGCTTTTTGTCATCCCAGCGAAGGCTGGGATCCATTGTAACTAGTAGAAATGGATTCCAAATCAAGTTTGGAATGACAAGGCGCGAAACGTTTTGTAAGTTTGTATAGTTGGATTGGAATGGCAGCCTTTTTGTCATCCCAGCGAAGGCTGGGATCCATTGTGAAAATAATAAGAGGCATAGGGAAAAGTGCCAAAAGAGCGTCAATATTATATTTACATATTAGCAAGCCAAAAGAATGGGACTCTATACACTGGCGTTACAGGGAATTTGTTCAAAAGGGTCCGCCAGCACAAAGCCAATGTAGTTGAAGGCTTTACAAAGAAATATGGTGTTCATTATTTAATTTATTTTGAACGATTTAGGGATGTTAATGTTGCGATTACTCGTGAAAAGCAGATCAAAGCTTGGCAGAGGCAATGGAAGATTGATTTGATTGGGAAATGCAATCCTGATTGGGACGATTTATATAAAAACGAGAATGCAATAGGTTCGTTCTTACAAAAACAAGGTGAAATGTTTGCCGCTAAAATCAAGTAACCCATATTGTCATTCCAGCGAAAGCTGGAATCCATTGTAGTGAATAAGAGATGTATTGTGTATTGTCATCCCAGTGAAAACTGGTGAGTCATTTTTAACTAGTGGAAATGGATCCCAAATCAAGTTTGGGATGACAAAATGGGAGCATTTTATAAGGATGTGTAATTGAATTGAAAAAGGATGACTTTTTTGTCATCCCAGCGAAGGCTGGGATCTATTGTAACTGGCAGAAAGTGGATTCCAAATCAAGTTTTAATGACAAGACGCTAGATTTTATTAGAAAACATATAATGCAGGAAGGCTCAGGAAAATCGGCTCGGCTGGTCGCACTCGAAGTTCTCAATACTTTCAAAATGTCCTCTGCAAACGCGGCTGAGGTTCTTGCACAGCGAATCACCCAAACACCGCACAAGGCACGAGCAACCGATATTGTTTATGGCGTTATCAGAAATATGGCTGCGATTGATATGATTATCGAAAAGATTGCAGATAAACACCCCAAACGCATTACAAAAAAACTTATCAACATAATCCGCATCGGTGTCTACGAGCTTGTCTATTCCACAGAAACCGCTCAATACGCGATAGTTAACGAAGCTGTCGAGCTTGCGAATATCAAGACCAGCCCAAAACAGGCTGGCTTCGTAAACGCCATCTTGCGAAACGTCACAAGAGGCATCGTTGACAGGGAAGCGTTCCTTATAGATGTCGATCCGTGTTTGATCCTCCCCAACTCATCTGAAACCGGATGCAGTTTTGATAAATCCATTTTGCCCGCTCCTGATATTGACGCCGTAGGTTTTTTGTCCGGCGCATACTCGCTGCCCGAATGGCTGGTTAAAGACTGGATCGACGAGTATGGTTACGACAAGGCCAGGAATATTTGCATCGCATCGAACCGCAGGCCCTGCGTATACATTCAGCCCAATACGCTCAAGACAACTGCAACCGAACTAGCCGAGGCATTTCGCGCACAGGACGTAGAAACCGTCGAGGTTCCGTTATCGGATAATGACTCGATGTTAAAGCTGCTTACGCGTTTCCCTGTTACCGAGCTTTATGGTTTCGACGAGGGTTTGTTTTTCGTTCAGGACTTCGCCGCCGCTTCCGTTATAAAACACCTCGCACCGCAACCCGGCTGGGTTGTCGTCGATCTGTGCGCAGCTCCGGGAACAAAGTCAATGCAGCTTGCGAGAATGATGGGAGACGTTGGAACGATCATCGCATCTGACATTGACGATAAGCGTTTAATGAAAGTAAAACAAAACGCCGACCGCCTTGATTACAAAAGTATTCAGGTTGTTGTTAAGAACGAACTCGATAAAGTTATCGCAGGTTTAGAAAGAGTAGACGCTGTCCTTATCGACGTTCCATGCTCTAACACCGGCGTGCTTGCAAAGCGTCCGGAGGTTCGATACCGCATTACTAAACGTTTCGTTAACTCGCTTGTTAAAACGCAAAGAAGCCTGCTAGATTATGCAGCGTCTATCGTTTCGCAGGGCGGTGCGCTGTGCTATAGCACATGCAGCATTTTAAGGAGCGAAAACGAAGGTCTTATAAGCGTTTTTCATGCTGATAATCCGCAATTCAAACTGCATAGCCAAACAACCATTTTACCCGAAATGTCACAGGATGCCTCACAACAGCACGATGGGTCGTTTTCGGCGATATTAATACTGTAAATGCGGATTTGCGAGTCCGTTGGAACCTGAGTCCACAGGTTATCCACAATAGGGACTTACGTTGTGCAAAGCTTGTTTAAAACAATTTTTTTTCGCGCGCAAACCACGTGTTTACATCGACCTTGAATCTGTGGAAAAGAAAATCCGAAAAACCCCATTGAATACTTTTGTATTCGGCAATATCATTTGCATATCGAAAGTGTTTGATTTTTAAAAACTAAATA
>JAGLHQ010000132.1 GCA_023143375.1 Planctomycetota bacterium | reverse complement strand
GCCCAGACTTACCAGAAGGAGCTGGATTACATGCAGGTTACATTCACGGATGAATTAAGTGCGGTAGATAACGCCATTGCCGAAAGGATCGGCACGCAGAAGCATCGTGTTTGGTTTAAGAACTCGACCAAGATGGAGCTTACTGACGACTATCTTAAGATCGGCGTCCCGAATCATTTTATCGCAAACTGGCTGGAGAGTCATTTTCTGGGCGACATCTGTTTTGCCTTGAAAAAAGTGACGGGCGCCGAGAAGAAGGTCGCGTTCAATATAGAGCCGTCTCTTACAGATACTCAGAAAAAAGCTCAGCTTGACTCGCAGGCAAAGCATGTTGAAAGAGCGCGAAGCACCACTACAAGAAGCAGGATAGCGCCTTTAAGATCGCTCGCGCAGTCGCCTTTAAAATTGAATATGGACACATTTGTTGTAGGTTCCAGAAATCAGTTGGCCTATAACGCAGCCAAAGCAGTGGTTGGTGAAGAGAAAAGTCTTTTTAATCCGTTGTTTCTGCACGGAGGATATGGTGTTGGCAAGACACATTTGTTGCAAGGGATATGCAACGAGGTGGCTAAGGCCAGACCAGGGGCCAAATGGCTCTATGTATCAGCGGAAGATTTTGCCAACCAATACGTGCTGGCCTTGAAGACCCAGAAGCTGGATGCTTTTAGGAAACGATTCCGACAAACGGATGTGTTGGCTATTGACGATATACACTTCTTGGCCAGCAAGAAAGCAATGCAGGAGGAATTCCTGCATACGTTTAATACGATAGATTTGGCAGGGAAGCAGATAGTGCTGGCATCGGACGCCCACCCTAAGATGATCGGACAACTTTGTGAATCGTTAGTAAACAGGTTCGTTTCGGGCATGGTCGTGAAAATGGAGACCCCGGACCTTGCAACGCGGTGCGAGATTTGCCGCCAGAAGGCCGCCACCATGAACAGGACCATCCCCGAACCGGTCATCGAGTACATTGCAGAGAAAATGCACACCAACGTTCGGGAGTTGGAGGGCGCGCTGCTTAAGGTCGTTGCTTTCGCGTCGCTCGGAAGCGACAAGATCGATCTTGCGATGGCCCGCACCGTTCTCGCAGACCACATCTCGCGGACAGATCCGATAGTTCACGTTTCGGATATCGAATCAGCCGTCGCAACTTTTTTCGGTATCACCCCAGCCGATATTCACTCTTCAAAAAAGGACAGAACCGTCAGCCTTGCAAGGGCGTTTAGCATGTACATCGCACGCAAGTATACAAAGATGTCGTTCCCGGAGATCGGAAGAGCCATGGGAAACAAGAATCATGCAACGGTGATTTTGGCCTGTAGAAAGATCGAAGAT
Source organism: Planctomycetota bacterium (assembly GCA_023143375.1). Taxonomy (GTDB): domain Bacteria; phylum Planctomycetota; class Phycisphaerae; order Sedimentisphaerales; family Anaerohalosphaeraceae; genus JAFGKL01. Next base: position 8,766 of record JAGLHQ010000132.1, on the reverse strand, counting down.
TTTCTTGCTCGTAATGCTGAGATCAAGTGGGTCGGCCATTCCGGGAGCAGGTTCGCCAGGACAAAAGATGTTTTCAGTCAGCTCGTAGAAAGCATTTCATAACACTGATCGATTCAAGAGTTAGCATATTATTATTCCGGCGATTTATACCGCACCAATTAGTTCGCTGACGTTTATCCGGCACCAATTAACTACGAGAACTGCGCGCAAAAAAAAAGCGGCGCCAAGGAGGGCAGCGCCACTTTTAATCACCCTCGAAAGGGCAAAATTCAATATATTGTGAGGAGAGAGTTATGGTTTTCATTGCGAAAACCTTAGTCGAGCATAGATACGCAAATCACTTGTTGAGGTTCAGGTATTTTTAATAATAACTTTTTTCGCCGATAAAAACTGTTTTTTTAGCAGTTAAATGTCGTTTTTATTTTATTTTTGTGTTGGCTGCTTATGTACGCACTGTCGGTCCAAACGGCCAAAATGAACATTATTTTTTCTCGTTTCATGCCTAAGGGCAGATAAAAATTGAATAACGGTGAAGCAGCAGCAAACTTCTGTTATAATCCAAAGCCGAAAATGGAATCATTTTTGGAGCCGATCATGGAATACGCAGTAGGTAAAACCGGAAGAGTTATCGTAGCTCGTCTATCAGAGGGCGAAGAACTTTATGCCTCTATAAAGGAGATCGCTAAAAAAGAGAACGTAAAAGCAGCAGCGGTATTCATCACCGGCGGATTCCGCAAAGCCGACGTCGTCGTAGGCCCCGCGGTCGAAGAGCCAAAGATCATCGCTCAGCACCGCGACTTCATCGGACCGGGCGAAGTCCTCGGCGTCGGAACGATATACTGGGACGAGCAAGGGCCAAGCATGCACATCCATACCGCCATCGGTAAAGACGGTGAAGTTATGGTCGGATGCCCGCGAGGCGGAGCGAATACATTTCTTATACTGGAAGTGACGATCATCGAGATAACCGGCATCGATGCCAAACGTGTCCTCGATGAAAAGAGCGGGTTTAAGCTTCTAAAGCTCGGTTGATTCTTTGGGGTAGAAAAGCACACCTTGCCAGGCAGGCTATTTGAGGATGTACTTGTCATCCGGTTCTTTGGGTTTTGGCGTTCCAAAGCAAACAAAGGACACCAGCACCAGCGCAGCGCCTGCAAAGAACAGCCCCTTCCGTATCTTTGGCTCTGTGATGCGCGATGCCCATTGTGGGATGGTGCTATCAGCGGGCTTTAGGTTGTCATCATTTCTTAGGGCCTCTTTGGCGATGGCAATGATCTCATCGGGGGCGTCGGGAAAGACCGTTTCGTCGCGTTGCGGCTGTTGTCCAAGCTCGACGGCTTTTAATCGGACGATTATGTTAGGATCGTTTTCGATGGTTTGCAGTTGCATATCGTATTCGCTGTTCAGGCTTACCAGCCGTTGGTTGGCAATGACTGTTTGTTCAAGCATGCTGGAGCTTTCATAGAGACTGTATATCTCGTCGGCCTTTATAGATAAGAATATCACGGCAATGCCGACGGCAAAAAATATGCAGAAAAAAATGTAGCGTATGAACGCATGGGTTTTGCTCATTATACTATCTTATCGAAACAATAAGGGCGGCGGCATTAAAAAAAGGGCAGAGGGGGTTAGCCCACTGCCCTTTTGGGTGTTTGGTAATTCAAAACAGCTTAGTACTTGAAGATCTCTCCGCCGTACTTTGCGCTTGTTCCCAGCTCTTCGTTGATCCTTAGGAGTTGGTTGTATTTAGCAATGCGGTCACTTCTGCAAGCAGAGCCGGTCTTGATCTGGCCAACGCCGGTCGCTACTGCTAAGTCAGCGATGGTTGAGTCTTCGGTCTCGCCGCTGCGGTGACTCATCACTGCGGTGTAACCGTTTCTCTTTGCAAGGTCGATAGCTTCCAGCGTCTCTGTAAGAGTACCGATCTGGTTGACCTTGATAAGGATCGAATTGGCACAGCCGAGCTTGATACCCTTGCTTAGGATCTTGCTGTTTGTTACGAACAGGTCGTCGCCAACGATCTGGACCTTGTCGCCGAGCTTTTTGGTAAGCTTTGCCCAGCCGTCCCAATCGTCTTCTGCGAGGCCGTCTTCGAGGCTGACGATAGGATATTTCTTTACCCAGTCTGCCCACAGCTTGACCATTACGTCGGAGCTGACCTGCTTTTTGGGATCGGACTTAAAGAACTTATACTTCTTTGTGCTTTTAACCCACATCTCGGACGATGCGGGGTCAAGTGCGATGCTGATCTGCTTGCCTGCTTTGTAGCCCGCCTTTTTGATGGCCATCAGGATAAGCTCGATAGCTTCTTCGTTTTTCTTAAGCGAAGGGGCGAAACCGCCTTCGTCGCCGACGCCGGTGTTGTAGCCTTTGCTTTTCAGCACACCCTTTAAGGTGTGGAATACTTCTGTGCCCATGCGAAGTGCTTCGGGGAAGTCCTTTGCACCGTGGGGCATAACCATAAACTCCTGGAAGTCTACGTTGCTGTCCGCGTGCGATCCGCCGTTGAGGATGTTCATCATCGGGACGGGGAGGACGTTTGCGTTGCATCCTCCGATGTAGCGATAGAGCGGCATGCCGCAGGACTCGGCGGCGGCTTTGGCAACAGCCAGCGAAACGCCGAGGATGGCGTTGGCACCGAACTTTGACTTGTTTGGCGTGCCGTCCATAGCGATAAGGAAGTTGTCAAGCTCTTCCTGTGCCAGGGCGTCCATGCCGAGAATCTCAGGTGCGATGATGTCGTTGACGTTGCTAACTGCTTTTAGGACACCTTTGCCCATGTAACGTTTTTTCTTTGTATCGCGAAGCTCACATGCTTCATAAGCACCGGTGCTTGCTCCTGATGGAACCGCGGCTCTTCCGAACGAGCCGTCGTCGAGCGTTACGTCCACTTCGACGGTAGGGTTTCCGCGAGAGTCAAGTATTTCTCTTGCAATTACGTCTATAATCATAGCCAATACTCCTGTAATTAAGTTAATAAAACGGTAATAAGTAATAGGCCCATCCCCGATCAGCCGGGCCGATGCAAAAGATAACCTCAAAATGGCCCCACGTCAAGGGTTGATTCTACAATTAAAGGCAACTTTGTGCCTGACACTATTGCCGGCGATTTCTTAATTGCGTCCAAAATACAACGAATGCCCCGATTACGTCTTTGATTTTAGAGCATTTTCGATCTTTTGAAGCTGTTCGTCGGTTAGCCCCTGTCGGTAGTCCCTGCTGTTTGAGATATGCCCCGACTGGAAGCCGGTCTGGGGGTCGTACTGTCTTAACGATCCGTCATTGCTACGGACGGTAATTTCATCGGTCAGCGAGAGGATTTTTTGGCTCACTTTATCTTTTGAGAACTTATTTGCGATCGCAATAAGCGTCTGGGCAGGTAAGTTGGTCATCAGTATCCTGTCCAGAAAATTGACGACTGCCGGAAGATCGTTGTCGATCATTGTAAATGGGACAACCCACCTCTGGTCGATATTATTGATAATCGATTTATACCACTGTACATGCATTTGGAATATTGCGTCGAAATCGACTTTTTGGAACTGCATGTGGGAAAAGACGGCTTCGCTTACATCCCGAAGCGTGTTTATGATTATCGTTCTCTGGTCGCTGGATGTTACGGAGCAATGTGTTTTTACGCAATGTACCGTATGGGGGGGATGTTTCTTTTTCAGACGTTCGGCATCTCCGTCACAATCTTCGGCGATGACTTCCCGGCCGGCGTCGGTTAAAAGCTGACGGCAGATGTTCCAGACGACCATTGAGCCGGTACGCGGAGCCGAGGAAACTATCACTTTGTTATAAAACGAATCCATCATTACGGACAATAGTATAATTACAACGATTTATTGCAAGAAATATTTGACAGGATAACAGGATAAAATACAGATAAGGACAGAAGTGAAACGAAAACTGGAAAGTGAAAGAATTATAGTCATCCTGTGATCTTGTCAGAAAAGAACGATTAGAATGATTGACCCGTCTACGCCCAAGGGCTTCGACGCGACAGGCGAGGAAAAAACGGTGGAATTCGGCTGTTATTATAAAATCGAACAGTGGTAAATATTACAAGTGAATGCCATTGAAGAAAGCTTTTGATCGGCTATAATACGGTTTTAAGTTAATTCTCGTGTTTTGTCATTCCAAACTTGATTTGGAATCCATTGCTGCAAACTAATAATGGATTCCAGCCCTCCAAAGGCGGATTTACAACTTTCGCTGGAATGACAAACAGTATGTGATGACTGACCTGATGTTGTGGAATTTGTTTTAATCGGCTATAATACGGCTGGCTGTATTGGATTGGGTCAATGTGGTAAGTGAGAAAGGGAAATTATGAAGATCGGATGTTTTGCACTTGTTGAGCCGTTTAGCCCGATGGAGCGGCAGTTTGCTGCGATCAGTGAGATGGGTATTAAATATGCCGATCTTACCGATAACCATAACGGGGGTATGCTGGGTGTCGAGTATGGGTTTACCGCATCGCTTAGCCTGGACAGCCATCCGGGGAAGATCCGCGAGATGGCTGAGGCGGCGGGGATCACACTTACCAGTGTGTGCGCTCATGCTAATTTACTGGACCCTGCGAGCCCGGACCGCTACGGCACCAGCGAGATCATCAAGGCGATACGGCTGGCTAACTTGCTTGGCATAAAACACGTCATCACGACCGAGGGTGACCCGAAGACTGCTTTCGGCGAAAACCTGACCAAAGAGCAACGCATATTCTCTATCTGCGAAAAACTTTACGAACCTTTGAAGTGGGCAGTGGAGCTTGATGTGGAGCTTCTTATCGAGCCGCACGGAATAGTTACAGACAGCATTGACGGGATGTCGGCGATCCTGAACACGCTTGGCAGCGAAAAGAATCTTGGCGTTTGTCTCGATACGGGTAATAGCTGGCTGGGCGGGACGGAACCGCTTGATTTTGTTAAGGAATTCGGTCCGCGTATAAAGCACGTCCATTGGAAAGATATGCCTGCGGAGATGATCGAGAAACGGGGGACGATGTTTGGGTGCGGGATGGCGGTGATACCGCTGGGCGATGGAGTGGTAGGGATCGAAAAAATCGCTAAAGAACTGGTGGGCATCGGTTTCGACGGATGTACTACGCTTGAGATCGCAGGCCCGGATAATGTTAAGAAATCTGTAGAACGCTTGCAAAAGTGGTGCTGATTTTAAAGAGATAAAAGAAACCGCGGATTACGCGGATTACGCGGATTTTTAAAATACTAAATTTTGACAGGATAACATGATAAAAAAAACAGATAATAAAAAATCATGTTAATCCAAAAGAAATGATGAAAGAATTATAGTCATCCTGTAATCCTGTCAAAAAAGAGAGCTTAGAATGATTAACAGGAAAAAACGGTGGATGGTTACGAAATTCTAAACAAATACTAATTTCAAAAAAACAAATGATCAAAACTATTTCAGCCTTCGTCTGAATAAAAGGTGTTTTAGCACAGCATAATGTGAAAGGTAGTGAGATGGAAAGAAATAGAACTAATAGACGTCAGTTTATAAAGCAAACAGCGTTTGCTTTGGCGGTGCCGACGATCATTTCATCGACGGCGTTTGGCAAAGGTGGAGTTCCGGCGCCGAGTGAGCGGGTTAACCTTGGTTTTATTGGGGCGGGGGTTAGAGGCGGACAGTTATTAAAGGGCACTTTGTATAACAAGGGCGCCCAGGTGGTCGCTGTGAGCGACTGCTTTGAGTCGAAACGGCAAAACGCACTTGGGATAATCAAGGATATTTATACGAAAGAGGGCAGGGAGGCGGACGTAAACGCCAGGGCTTATGCTGACTTCCGTGAGATGCTCGCACGCGAGGATATTGACGGTGTTGTTATCGCTACGACGGATCACTGGCATGTGCCGCTTTCGATGTATGCCATCGGAGCAGGCAAAGATGTTTATGTCGAAAAGCCTTTGGGCGTTTCTGTCGATTATGGTTTTAAGCTGCGAAAACTTGTTCAGGACAAAGGTGCGGTATTGCAGTATGGAACCCAGCAGCGGAGCAATCAGTATTTCAGGATCGCCTGCGAGCTTGCAAGGAATGAGTATATCGGGAAGCTGGAATCGATCGACGCCTGGTGCCCAAGCCTCGGTTACGGACCTGGGCCGGCTGTGCAATGGCCTGCAAGTACCCCGGCAACAACTCCGCCGGCTGATATAGATTACGAGCGCTGGACCGGGCCTGCTCCGATGACGGGCTACTCCGATACTCGCGTTTCTACTAACGGTTCTTATCATATTTACGATTATGCGTTAGGGTTTATCGCCGGGTGGGGGGCGCATCCTCTCGATATTGCTCAGTGGGGAAATGGCACCGATGAGACCGCTCCAATCCTTTATGAAGGGACGGGCAAGGTTAATGAAGGGACCATGTTCGATACTGTTGGGATATGGGATATAAACTGCAAGTATGCAAACGGTGTGAAAATGCACTTTATGGATCAAGGGACGGCAATGCCGGTTGTCAAAAAATATCATCCCGATCCGCGCGACCATGGGACGACATTCCACGGCAGCGACGGCTGGGTTTGTGTAAGCCGGCTGGGCGTTCATTACAGCGATGAGAAACTGCGAAGGATCAAGCTGAAGGACAGTGACGTCCATCTCTATAAAAGCAAAGATCATATAAGCAACTTCGTGGATTGTATTAAGAGCCGAAAGAAACCGATCTCCCCGATCGAGGCGGCGGTGCAGTCGGATCTGATCTCGCATTTGAGCAATGCTGCGGTTCGCCTGAAACGCCCGATCAAGTGGGACCCGAAAACCGAAAAGGTCACAAGCGATGCAAAAGCTGTTGACAAAGTTGTCAACCGAAAACTGCGAAAGCCGTGGAAAGTCTAAAAGTTTTGTGGGTTGATTATCTATCTGTATTAGGCTATGATGCCCGGCTATGAGAATTCCGCTTACAAAATACGGTTTGCCGCAGGTGCTTGTGTTCCCTTCGGTGATATTGATGTTGATGCTGATCGCGGGTATGACGCTTCGCGGGTGGAAGCTTTGGACGGCTGAAATACTGCTTTTGGTGGTCTTAATCTGGGTTCTGGCTTTTTTTCGCGATCCTTTCCGGGTCATCCCCCAAGACAAAAACATCCTTTTATCGCCTGCAGACGGCAAGGTATCGGATATAACGGTTATCGAAGAGGCGGAGAGTCCTATCGGCGCTGAGGCCCTTAGGATAGGGATTTTCCTGAATATTTTTAATGTTCATATCAACCGGACGCCGTGTGCGGTCCGGATTGACAAGATCACATACAAAGAAGGTCAGTTCAAAAACGCCTGTGACCCGGAATCAGCACGGGTTAATGAGTCCAATGCCATCGAGATGACGCGTCTTGACCAGCCGTGCGATAAGCTGCTGGTAAGGCAGATATCCGGTGCGATCGCCCGTCGGATCGTCTGTCAGGCGGAACCTGAGCAGGAATTTGCTGGCGGTTATAAATTCGGTATGATAAAATTCGGCTCAAGAACAGAGCTCTATCTGCCGTATAGAGACAGTGTGACCACCTGCGTAAAGGTTGGCGATAACGTTAAAGCGGGACTGACGGTTATGATAAAATATCCGGATTAAAGATGCCAGGTAAGAGAACAGACAAAGCAAGAAAACGTAACCTTTTGCGGCGTGTCCGCCGTCAGCGGCTGGAGTTTATCACCATCCTTCCGTCGCTGATAACTTTGCTAAACGGCATCTGCGGTTTCGCTGCGATCGGTCTGGCTAGCCAGGGCAACGAGCATTTTTCTTTCCATCGTCTTGACCTTCCGTATCTTGCATGGGCAGGTTACCTGATCTTTATCGCGATGATCGCCGATATGCTGGACGGACGGGTTGCACGGATGAGCCAGGCGACGAGTAGCTTTGGCGGACAGCTTGACAGTCTTTGCGATATGATAAGCTTTGGAGTTGCTCCTGCATTTTTGGTCGTTAAATTTTTAGATATTGAACTAAGTGCTATCGTCGAGCAGACTCCGGTTCTTTCCGATTTTGTCGGCAGGCTGATCTGGTTTGCCGCCGCTCTCTATGTTGCCTGTGCGGCGATACGTCTTGCAAGGTTCAATGTCGAAAACGAAGAGGACGAGACAACGCACATGAGTTTTTTGGGTTTGCCGACTCCGGCTGCGGCGGGTGTTATTGCAAGCCTTGTAGTCTTCCATCAATATCTTATCGAGACACAAATATCTTTACCAAAGTCTGCACAGGGTTCGGTGCTGTTTGCAATAGTTGAAAATGCGATCATTTATGCCCTGCCGTTTGTTGCTATTGGCGTAGCGATGCTGATGATCAGCCGAATACGGTATCCTCATTTTGTAAACCAGTACTTTAAGGGACGAAAACCACTGACGCATCTGTTCTGGTCGGTTGGTATCGGCGGGCTGGTCTATCTGTGCGAGCTTCCGCTGGCGTTGGTGATCTTCGCGTGCGGTTTCGCCCTGTCCGGTTTCGTAAAATGGTGCTATTTAAAGATAGCGATTTTCAAAAAACGTAAGCTGAATGTCGAATCACCCCCGCTGACCTATACCCATACCGGTCATCAGGACCATTAACCGTGGCAACTGTTTCCGGCCCCATCTCGTTGTATGTTCACATTCCGTTTTGCACCAGCAAGTGCCGTTATTGTTCTTTTTATTCCGAGCCGACGGGCAAGCATGACACGGGTCGATTTGTTAAGTCGCTTATTGCCGAGCTTGATACTTACCGGTTTGACGGTCCGGTGCGAACTGTTTATATCGGCGGCGGGTCACCTACGTGCCTTGG
>JAGLHQ010000131.1 GCA_023143375.1 Planctomycetota bacterium | reverse complement strand
AACACGCCGGCGGAGTTTACCGTAGAAGCCAACCCCGGTCAGGTCGATCATAAACTGTTAAAGAAGCTTCGCAAGCTAAAGGTCAACCGTCTTAGCATCGGCGCACAATCGTTCAACCAGGACGAGCTTGATTTTCTGGGCAGAACACATACCCCCGACGATACCGAAAAGGCTGTCATAGATGCACGCAAGGCGGGTTTTGAAAATATTTCTCTCGATCTGATCTTTGCAATACCGGGCGGGCGGGAAGACTTCTGGATGCGTTCGCTTCGGTCGGCGTTCTATCTTGGTCCGCAGCATATCTCCGCTTACAGTCTGACTTACGAGTCGGGGACGCCTTTGTACGATCAATGCGCCGCAGGTAAAATCAAGCCCGTCAGCGAAGAGACCGATGCCGCCCAGTATGAGTTTGCGATAGATGAGCTTGCCGGCGCCGGTTTCGAGCAATACGAGATATCCAACTTCGCACGCGGCGGGTTTACGTGCAGGCACAACATGGCATACTGGCAAAACACTACATACGTCGGCATTGGTCCGTCGGCGGCATCGTTCTATAATAACAAGCGAACCCAGAACGTAAGCAGCATTGTCGAGTACATCCGTGCTATCGAGGACGGGCGTTTGCCGGTTGCGCAGTCACAGGTGCTTACGCCGTTGGAGATCGCCTGCGAAACAGCGGTGCTTAACTTAAGAAGGATTGAGGGGATCGATCTTGAACAGTTTGCCGAGCAGACGGATTACGATCTGGAAAAACTTTTCCCCAGGTCCATCGACCGTTTATATTGTCAGGGGCTCATCGAGATCAACCACGGCCGATTGTCGCTAACACGCAAGGCACTTCCGATAGCAGATACTGTCTTAACCGATTTTTCATCGCCAGACTAAGGCTTATGACTTTAAGGGGCGTCAGGTCTGTCAATTACTGTTAATATTTCAATTGGTTGTTTTTATCTGTCGATAATGCTATAATGCCGCGTTTTACGGTAAACCGCAATCCGAACTGAGAATAAATGAAAACAGAATTAATACGAAATTTTTCGATAATCGCCCATATTGACCACGGCAAGAGCACTCTGGCCGATAGAATGATGGAGGTTACCGGCTGTATCACCGAGCGTGAAGCCAAAGAGCAACTGCTCGACAGCATGGACCTGGAACGTGAGCGAGGGATCACGATCAAGGCCTCGGCGGTAACAATGTCTTACGAATGCGAAGGCAAGACGTATATGCTTAATCTGATCGACACGCCGGGCCACGTTGACTTTCATTATGAGGTGTCGCGGTCGCTGGCTGCTTGCGAAGGTGCGCTGCTTGTTGTCGATGCGACGCAGGGCGTGGAAGCCCAGACCGTTGCCAACGCATACCTGGCTGTCGAGACCGGTTGCGAGATCATGGGTGTTATAAACAAAGTCGATCTTCCCGCGGCCCAGCCCGATGTCGTCGGCGAAGAGATAGAACATATTTTAGGCATCAGAAAAAACGAATGTTTTCACATCAGCGCCAAAAGCGGGATCGGGGTTGACGAGCTTTTAGAGGCGGTCGTCACTTTACTGCCGCCGCCCGAGGACAAAAGCGACATGCCGCCGGCTGCTCTTATTTTCGACAGCCACTTTGACGAGTACCGCGGCGTGATATGTTATGTCAGGATTTTCGAGGGTGAGCTGAAAACAAAACAAAAAGTTCGTCTGATGGGTTCTGGCAGGACCTATGTCATCAGTGAGCTTGGCAAGTTTACGCCAAAGATGACGCCGGTCGATTCGCTGGGCACAGGTGAGGTTGGCTACTGTATCGCAAACATCAAGAAGCTTGCCGACGTTACCATCGGCGATACTATAACCGACGATCTGCACCCAGCCGAAAAACCGTTGTCCGGTTATCAGCCGCCGATGCAGATGGTGTTCTCCGATTTTTATCCCGGCAACAACACCGACTATCCGAGCCTTCGTATTGCGTTCGATAAACTTGCTTTAAACGATGCCAGTTTTTCATTCTACCCGCAAAGCTCGCCGGCGTTGGGTTTCGGTTTCCGCTGCGGCTTTTTGGGTCTGCTGCACATGGAGATCGTTCAGGAGCGGCTGGAAAGAGAAAACAATATCGACGTCATTCAGACCGCTCCTACGGTTAGCTATGAAGTCCTTACAAACAAAGGCGAGGTCATACGTATCGAGTCACCTGCGGCACTGCCGAACCCGTCGCATATAGAAGAGCTTCGCGAGCCGTACGTTCGCCTTGAGATCATTACCGGCACCGATTCGATCGGCGGCATCATGAAGCTTGCCGATTCGCGCAGGTGTAAGCTGGTAAAGACAGACTATCTTAGCCCGACGCGCGTGATGATGGAGTTCAAGGCGCCGCTGGGAGAGATCGTATACGATTTTTACGATCAGCTAAAGGGTATCAGCAGGGGCTATGCGACGATGGACTATGAGCTTATCGGTTTTGAAAAATCCAACCTTGTTAAGATCGACATCCTTGTTAACAAGACCGCCGTCGATGCTCTTGCTCTTATCGTTCATCGCGATAAGGCTGTAACTCGCGGTAAAAGACTTATCATAAAACTCCGCCGAGCGATACCTCGTCATCAGTTTGAGATACCGCTGCAGGTTGCTATCGGCGGAAAGATCATCGCACGCGAAACCATCAAGGCCTTCCGCAAAGATGTTACCGCAAAACTGTACGGCGGCGACGTTACAAGAAAGATGAAGGTTCTCAAAAAGCAAAAGGAAGGCAAGAAGCGTATGAAGAGCGTTGCCAACGTTCAGATACCGCAAGAAGCATTCATGAGTATCCTTGACACAGGCGACTAACTGCCTTTAGGCAGATAAATTCTCGCAAGTTAAGATAACTGTTATCGTCAGATACATTTCCGCGTAGTGAAGGTGTTTTTGACAGAAGCGACTAGCGAATCTTAAGTGTTGCAAGTGCTACTATCGCAAACCCTATCGCCAGCAGCCAGAACCGAACGACTACCTGCGGTTCGGACCACCCTGCAAGGTGGAAGTGATGATGTATCGGGGCGCAGCGGAATATTCGTTTGCCGCCGCTGTATTTAAAGTACCCCACTTGAATTATCACGCTAAACAGTTCCATCATGAACACTCCGCCGATGACGAGCAGAAGTATCTCGTTTCGGCTGACCATCGCACCGTATCCCATCGCCGCACCCAGGGGGAGCGAACCGGTATCGCCCATAAACACCTGCGCGGGCGGACAATTGTACCACAGGAAACCCACTACCGCCCCGAGTATCGCCGAGTAAAGGATGCAAAGCTCACCGGCCTGCGGAATATGCGGCAGCAAAAGATAGCTCGCCCACGTAACCGTACTCGTTCGCGACATCGTTTCCGATGCCACAAAGCAAAGAACCACCAGCACCCCCGACATTATGCTGACGCACCCGGCTGCGAGTCCGTCCATCCCGTCGGTAAGGTTGACCGCGTTGCTCGTTGCCGATATGTAAAGGATGGAGATGATAGCGAACATCCACGCCGCCAGAGGTATCCCGTGCTTATAGAAGGGCAGCCACAGCATACGTGCGTCCTGGATATTCATAAAATCAGAATACAGGAATATCGCTACAAGTACAGCTCCGCCAAACTGGAACGCAAGTTTCTCCCATGGCTTTAGTCCGTTCCTGCTGCGATGGCTTATCTTGCTGGTCAGCTTCAGCCAGTCATCTGCGATACCGATTCCGCCGAACCATACCAGTATGAAGA
>JAGLHQ010000130.1 GCA_023143375.1 Planctomycetota bacterium | reverse complement strand
CAGTTAGTTTCAGACACTGCAAGATCGGCTTGGGCGTCCTGCTCGGTACGATACTGGTTACAAGGTTAAGAGCTTCTTGTAGTGCCAATCTATTGAATTTAACTTTCATAGCAATCCCTTATAATTTTCTATTTTCTCCATTTAATTCTTATACCAATCCTAATAAAAAAATGCGCTTTACCAAATCACAATTGTCATCCCAGCGAAAGCTGGGATCCATTATTACGGCGTAGAAATGGATCCCAAATCAAGTTTGGGATGACAAACTGTATTCACTGACGCGCAATTTAAAATGCGAACTGGTATTAGTCAGATATATTACACGAAAATAGGTGGAATGGAAAGCTTTTTGATGCTCTAAAAGTGAAGTTTTTTAGGGAAGTTTTAACAACACCCGAGCAGGTGTTTTTTAATTATATATAAAAGAATAAAAAATATTATTATTATTCTTATAGACAGTGAATTTGTGAAACCCCAAACCTCCAACCGACATAAACCACGTAAAACACGGGGGTTATGAACGATTACTTTCCAAAAGCACTTGTGAGTTGCCTGTGAGTTCTTGTGTTACAAATGTAAAGCTATTTCAAAAACCCCGTCATCTATACTGATAACCCCGTTTAACCCCGAATCTACCAACATCACCAACAGCACATATAACAGCTTATCCACAGAAGAAGTAACAGAAAAAACCCAAAATTATAAAAATTTTTCTAGATTTAAGGTTTAATTTCCTCACCTTGATGTTTCATGCCAGCCGCTCTTATCCACGACACGAGGCAGGTTACGATCATAACTACGTGCGCCATTGTCTCGACAGTCTCTTCCAGGTAAATATGCATCTCCTCTTCGCCGGGCAAGCCGACGTATCTAAAGACCCGTCTTGCGATGATCTGACTTAGCACATAACAGCTAAACGTCGCCCAGAACCATGGCTCAACTGCATTGCCCTTGAAAAAACCGTCGATCTGACGCTGGCGTTTGAAGAACCAGGCCGCAAGACATGCCAGCGCGACATAGATCCCGTTGCTTGTCCCTGCGAAATGCCACTCCCTGCAAAAGAAAGCTATGCAAAGCGTGAGCATAAAGAATTGGAATTCCTGCTTATATCTTATTGCTTGAGCGCCGAAGCCGACGATAGAGATGCCTACCAATATCAAAGCCATGCTTTCATTGGCTCCTCGCCAGGCTATTTGCTCTGGGCTTACAGCCTGGGCGATATAAACCATTGCCATCGCCGCCGGGCCCATGATCAAGGGCCACCATCTGCATAAACATTTTTTGTCGCTGTCATTATGACACTTACAACCGGTCGTTCCGTCAACCATCGAAAACTCCTTTTTTACATAATCCTTTACGCCGGAACTATATAACAACTCTTGAGCAATGTCAAGCAATGCCAGCGGGCAAAGGGTGAGCAAAAAAACTCACAAAACCCCAACGTAAAGTTATAAGCGGTATAGAAACGGTATAGTTTTGGTATACCTTTATGCTTCTCGGAGTTCGTAGGCTTTATACAGCAGCTCTAGTTCTGCCTGGGCCTCGTCGAACTCTCCCTGAAGCTGCTCCAGCAGCACCTGCTGTTTGTAGACCTCTTCGTCGCCGAATCGCTCCTTTAGCCGGGCCACTTTATCCTCCATCTCTATGATCGATTCTTCGATCTGTTCTGTGGATAACCTGTTAAATCTCTTTAACCCCTTTGGCACGGCACGCTTATGCTGCACTGCCGCCGCCTTCTTCGCTTTCCTGGCGGCCTTTGCCTCAGTTTGTGCCTTTACACGGTCGTAAGTCCGCTTTTCGAGCAGTTCAGCGTACCTTGAATAGACCTTTTTGTGAGCTGCGATGAACTCAAATCGACCCGTTTCCCTGGCTCCGATCTCGTCTGCACCAATTATCAACAACTTATCCACAACCTTATCCAGAAAGTACCGATCATGGCTAACAGCGATGATCGCGCCGGGATATTCGCCCAGCGCGTTTTCGAGCATTTCTCGGCTGGCGATGTCGAGATGGTTCGTCGGTTCGTCGAGGACAAGCACGTCCGGCTCGCTTAGGACCAGCTTACACAGCATTAGGCGATTCTGCTGTCCGCCGCTAAGCTGGCTGACTTTCTTAAACACGTCGTCACCGGTAAACAGGAACGCTCCGAGGAGGCCGCGAACCTTTTCCGGCGTCAGGTCCAGCCGAACCCTGCAACCCTCTTCCAGGACGGTGCTTTCCGGGTCCAGTTCGTTGGCATGTTGATCGAGGTATCCGATTTTCAGGCTTGCCCCTATCCTGATCGTCCCACCCGAGGGTTCTATTTGTCCCAGCGCCATCTTCAGCAGCGTGCTTTTTCCGGTACCGTTGGGCCCGGTGACGCCAAGCCGCTCGCCGTCCAAAAGGTCGAATGTAAGACCTTTAAACAACAACAGCTCATCGAACGATTTTGACAGTTCTTCGCTCCGCAATACAATATCGCTTTTGCTCTTGCCTTTGGTGAAAGAGAATCTAACCTTTTTTTTGCCGGCGGCGGTTGTCAGGAAATCCTTATCATTATCTAACAGTTTATCCAGACGTTTTTGTCTGCCCAGTGCTGTGCCTCGCATTCCCTCTTTGTTCTTGTTGCGGGCGACGAAGTCGCGTGTCTTATCGACCATCTCGACTCGCTTTTGGTATTGGCGCTGCTGTTGGAGGGCGGCCTTTTCTTTGTCTATGAGGAACTTGCTGTAGTTGCCTTTCCATGATCTGCATTTGTATTGGTCGAGCTCGACGATGCGGCCCGTGATGCTGTCGAGCAGGAACCTGTCATGGCTTATAACGATCACCCCGGCGGCGGTTCGTTTAAGGAATTTTTCCAGCCATATCGTCGCTTCCAGATCGAGGTGGTTTGTCGGTTCATCCAACAGCAGCAAGTCTGCATCTGTCATCAGCGTTAGTGCCAGGCCCAGCCGGGATAGCTGCCCTCCGCTAAGCGCCGAGGTCTTTACTTCGTAACCCTCTGTGCCAAAGCCCAGCCCAGCCAGAACGGTATGAACGCGCGTTTCATATTCGTATCCGCCCGCAAGCTCGAACTGGGTGGATATGCGCTGGTATTCTTCCATTGCTTTTTCCAGGGCGTCGCTGTGGAGTTCGCCCAGGCTGTGGGAAAGACGATCGAGTTTTTTTTGAATACTTAATATTTCTTCCAGGCCGGCGTGCATCTGTTCGAGGACGGTAAGCTCGCCGTCGAAGCGAGGCTCCTGCGGCAGGTAGCCGATGCGCAGGCCTTTGCGTTTGATCACTGCGCCGATCTCAGGTTCGTGCCGGCCGAGGATAAGCTTAAATAGCGTCGTTTTCCCGGAACCGTTATCTCCGATGAGACCGACTTTCTCGCCGGCAAAAAAACGTTCGCTAAGCCCCTTAAAAATGACCTCTGAGCCGAACGACTTATGAATATCTGTTAGAGTTACTAATGGCATTCGAATATAATACATTGTAACAGTGTTGCATTACAAGCTAAATAACATATAATCGGGGCATGGATGCACAGGAAATACAAAATGATATCATACGAAAGATGACGCCGGAGAAAAAGCTTCAGATGTCAATGCGTCTTTATTACTCTGCCAGAAATCTCAAGGCCGCATGGCTTAGACATCTGCACAGCGATTGGTCGGAGGAGCAAGTTCAAAAAGCAGTAACGGATATATTTGCACATGCAAGAAGCTAGTCTATTTTTAGTGTTTCTGAAACGTTTAAACCAAGGCGGTTTACCTTATATGGTTACCGGCTCTGTTGCCAGCGTTATATACGGTGAACCTCGCCTAACGCATGATGTCGATCTTGTGCTAGAGCTTCGCGCAGAAGAAGTATCTGTCTTTGTTGAGTTATTTCCTATCGAGGAGTTTTATTGTCCATCGAAGGAAACTATTAATGCACAGATCGCCAGAGAAAAAGAAGGTCATTTCAATATAATTCACCATGCGACAGGATTTAAGGCGGATGTGTATCCTATGGGGCAGGAGGAGTTGCACAAATGGGCCATGGCCAACAGGCATCAGATTAAAATAGAAGGATCGGATATATGGATCGCGCCGCCGGAGTATGTAATAATAAAAAAATTGCAATACTATAAAGAAGGGCAAAGCGATAAGCATCTTCGTGATATAGAAAAGATGCTTGAATTCTCAGCTGATGTTATCGACAAAACAATAATAAGCCAAAGAGTTGCCGAATACGATCTTTTAGATCAATGGTGTAAAGTTAGCGACAAGAGTTGAGACGGAGTGAAAGGGAGTTCTATGAAACGACGTGATTTTTTGAAAGCGGTATCTGTTACAGCGGCATCGTTAGCATTGGGCGGTTGTGTTGAGTCGCAAAACATATCTGCCCAAAAAACTTCTTCCCCTAACGTGCTGCTTATTATGGTTGACGATATGGGGTTTTCTGATATTGGTTGTTACGGCGGCGAGATCGAGACTCCTAACATCGACGGTCTCGCTGAGGGCGGCGTTCGGTTTACGCAGTTTTATAACACGGGCAGGTGTTGTCCGACGCGGGCATCGCTGCTTACGGGGCTTTATGCACATAAGACGGGGATGGGGTGGATGACGGTGTCTAATCTTGGGCATCCGGGATACACCGGTGATCTTAACGAAAACTGCATCACTATCGCACAGGCACTAAAGCCTGCGGGGTATCGCTGTTACGCAAGCGGTAAGTGGCACGTTACTTTCGATAAGTATATGGGTGCCGACGGGCCAAAACACAACTGGCCTTTGCAAAGAGGGTTCGACAAGTATTTCGGAGCGCTGACGGGCGGCGGCAGCTATTATAAACCTAGAGCTCTTGCGCGCGATAATACAAGGATAGATGTTCCGGAAGATTTTTATTATACGGACGCGACGACGGACAACGCGGTTACGTTCCTTAAAGATCATTATGCCGAACATAGCGATGAGCCGTTCTTTATGTATGTTCCGTTCTATGCGCCGCATCGTCCGCTGCATGCCAAACCGAAAGATATTGCAAAGTATAAGGGCAAGTATATGGTCGGCTGGGATAAGATAAGAGCGGATCGTTATAAGCGACAGCTTGAGATGGGGCTTATCAAGGACGAGTGGAAACTGTCCGGCAGGGATAAGAAAGTGCCTGCGTGGAAAGATGTTCCAGAAAATGAAAAACCATTGTGGGATATGCGGATGGCGACCTATGCAGCCATGGTAGACTGCATGGATCAGGGTGTCGGCAGGATACTCGATGTATTAAAGAAAAGAGGCGAGCTTGATAACACGGTTGTAATGTTCTTATCAGACAACGGCGGATGCGCCGAAGGTGCAGGCGATGGCGACATTAGCACTATAGGCACCGCAGCAACCGACGAAAGCTATCGCACCGCATGGGCCAACGCAAGCGATACACCTTTTAGACGATACAAACAGGAGGTGCATGAAGGGGGCATCGCAACGCCGCTTATCGTTCATTGGCCAAAGGGCTTAAAGGTTCCGAAAGGTTCACTCGTAGATACCGTCGGGCACGTGATAGATATTATGCCGACCTGCGCCGAACTTGGCGCTGCGAAATATCCGACAGTCTTCAATGGCAGGAAAATCAATCCGTTACCGGGCAAAAGCCTTGCCCCTGTTCTTTCGGGAGGCGATGTTTCCAGGGAAGCATTATATTTTGAGCACCAGGCAAACAGGGCTGTGCGCGCTGGCAAGTGGAAGCTCGTTTCGAGCAGTGTACGGGAAAAACCATACGCCGGGCGGTGGCAGCTTTACGATCTGGAAAAAGACAGGACCGAACTTAACGACCTTTCTAAAAAGAAACCGGAGATCGTAAAAAAACTAAAAGAGATGTGGCACCAGTGGGCGGTGGAAAATAATGTGTATCCGCTTGACGCCAGGAGCTGGGGCGTAAAGAAAAAAGCAAGCGTACAATAGGGACGCATGGTTTTTGACAGGATAACCTTATTCGTTAATCATCCCTTGGCATTGCATCTCCAGGGCTCTTCTTTAGAAGTTCGATCTTAATATCGTCTATCGAAATATTCGGGTATTTCTGCCCCGCAAGTCTTAAATCTCGGGACCTGTCGTCGTTAAAGGTGATGAGGTGGTCGAGAAAAGTCTTCCGATCAAAAAAATGGTAATTAATATTACCGAGATATTTTGCTACACCCGATTCGACAGTAAATTTCCATGAAAAGTCCTTTGGTATCGTAAAGCTAACCACTACACCCGGAGCAGATGCGTTTGAACGGTAGGTATGGAACTCATATTCGCCTGCCGGCAACTCCAAGGCATTCAGAAGGCCTACAGATTTATCCTCTGGGATCATATCGCCAAACCAGCCAAACCATACCATATCCATTGATCCTTCAGAATCGAGAAAATCCCTGTGCCACATCATGATTGACGTACTGCGATTGCTTCCGACCTTCCTGAATAATAGCGATGTTATTGGGGACCAATGATTTCCTGTTTCTGTGGTGGAAAGAATAACCACACCTTTTCCTGACAGTTCATCAAGGGCATATTCTTCGCTAATATTAATACTGCTGCATCCTGTTGTTGCTAAGACTACGGCACATACAAATAAAAGAAGTGAAATTTTCCTGATCATTGAGGCTTTCTCCTGCGTTTTTAATGTAACCCATTAATATTCTTATGTACGGCATGGTATTCTATAGATTGCAAAAAGTCAAACTTGGCGTAATAAAAGCTCTGGAATTTTTTTGCACACCGGGAAAACTAGGTGTCAGGAACCTTAAATTAGATTTTATGAATTTATTTTTGCCATGTTCTTTGCTTTTTTTGCGATCTTGCTTCTTAGTTTTTTCGGTGTGATGACCTCTACCTGATCTCCGTAGCCGAGGATCCACCATCCGATCTCGCCGATGCCGTCAACGACGAACTCAAGGGTTACCGACCTGTCGCTGTGGCGGGTTGTTTTTTGCGAGCTGTGCCATGTCACCTCTGCTACGTTGCGGGCAACTCTTTTAGTGAACTTTAGCTTTACGTGATAGAGCTTTCCTTCCGGGATCATGGACCACGCCTTGCCGAAGTAGTCCTGGTACTCGAACTTTTTATCTACTACAAAACACTTGTCCAGAACATTAAGCTTCTTGATGCGGTTCAGCTTAAATGTTCGCATCTCCTTATGCACACTGGAATGGCCGATGATGTACCACGCGCGGTTGTTATATGTCAGGTGATACGGGCTTAGCGTCGTGCTAATATCTTTGCCGTCGAAGACCGAAGCGTAATGGAGCTTTACCTTACGTTTTTTTCGGATGGCCATTTGCAGCTTTGCGAACACCTTGTCCAGCATCTCCATCGGTGCGTGTGAGTCCGGCCGGATCGAAACATTTTCCAGCGTTGCGTTGCAATACCGTTTAAGCTCCGCCGGCAGATTATTCTCGATCTTTAGCCCTGCCATCAGCGCCGCATTCTTAAACGGCAGCGGCAGGTGGCCGCTGGTCTTTTGTATCAGCATCAGTAAGGCAAGCGCTTCCTGCATATTGAAATCGACCGACGGCAGGAAATATTCCGGCTCAATGGCGTATCCGCCGACGAGGGTGTCGAATTGGTATGGTATTCCTGCCGCTTCGAGTTCGTTTAGATCCCGATAGACGGTGCGCTTGCTGATGCCGAGAATATCCGCCAGTTGGCCGGCTGAGTAGTGCCGGGCGGATTGAAGCATTGTTAAGATCCGTATCAGTCTGCTTGTCCTGCTAAGCTTCATAGGGCAATAAACTCCATAAAAACACCTATTTTGCGATGCGGATCATTATAGGGCTTGGATGCAACATGTCAATAAGCCTCGTATTTTTAGTCCAAATAACCCTTTTTACCCGTTTTAACATTGACATTTCTAAAATTAATACTTAGAATGGACTTTTGCCGAAAACAAAAAGAGCACCTTGTGCGTATTTATCACAAAGAACCTAACTTTCGAGGAAAGATATGAGAAATAGATCAAAGACCGATATCAAGCGGGCTGTTCGCCTTTTGTGTGTACTTTTCGTAGCGGCTTCACTGCAGAGCGGCTGTTCGTGGTTTAACGGAGCGCCGGGTGAAACCAAGAGTCAAGTCCAGCAAAGGCACAAAGTTATTGTCCAAACCCAGAAAAAACAGATTCAGGACGACTGGGACGCAGTTTTTTTATTGAACAAATCAACCCGACTTTCCGATAAATATGTAAGATAACAGCCGATTCCATAAAAATCGGCTGAGCATATACGGCGGCGGGCTGTGTTTGCGTTTAGAAATCCAACGCTGACGGAAAGGAATCCGTTGAACGCTATCTTCGATTATATTTATCGTATCGGTTTCCACGAAGGGCTGAAGTTCTTGTTTGAGCTTCTGCTTATCGGCATCGTCGTCTATGTAGTACTTAGTTTCCTTGAAGGGACCAGGGGCGAAAGGCTCTTCCGCGGTGTTATATCCATTATCGTTGTTGGCACAGCCATCCTCTTTCTGGTCGTAAAACAATTCGACCTTCCCCGCGTGGCATACCTGTACAAGGGCTTTATGATCGCGATCTCTATCATTGCGATCGCGGCGTTCCAGCCGGAGATCAGGCGGGCGCTAATACGTATCGGCCAGGCAAAGTTTCTGTCCGTCAGCTCCCCGCAGCAGCTTTCGCGAAGCGTCGAGGAGATCATAAATGCAGTTACACAGATGGCGACCGTCAGGATGGGCGCGATCATTGTTATCGAACAGCAGGTGCCGTTGGGTGAGTTTATCGATACAGGGGTAAAGATCGACTCGAAGGTAAATGCAGAGCTGCTAAAAACGATCTTCTATCCCGGCACCGCGCTGCATGATATGGCGGTTATCATCCGGGGAGATCGCATTGTGGCAGCTCGTGTTCAGCTTCCGCTGGCAGAAAGCGGATCGCTTATGGGCAAACAGCTTGGTTCCCGGCACCGCGCGGCGATCGGAGTTACTTCCAGCGCCGATGCAACCGTGATCGTCGTTAGCGAGGAGACGGGAATAGTTTCGCTGGCGATCAATGGAAGCCTTACCAGAAACGTATCGGAGGCGCAGCTTAGAAGACAGTTGACGACAGCCGTCGCCGAAACGTCGCCGCTTGTAGACGTAGATGTAGACAAAAGAAAAGAAAAACCAAGGCCGAAATCTGCCAGGACAGACGCATAAACTATGAAAGAAAAGCTAAAAAAAATCGCGGTAGCAGTCTTTCTTACACTGCTGATATGGACGTGGGCATACATGGCCCTGGAGCAGACGATCAGCGAGACCGGTACTCTTAATGTTGCACCGTCAAGTCCGGATATTTATGTGCAGTTTGATCGGGACGCGCCTGTCCGGCTAAAGCTTAAGCTGAAAGGATCGCCTTCGAAAGTGACGGAATTTAGAAGCAAGCTGTTTGGGCGAGGCGACGAGGCTGAAAAAGAAAAGCTTGACTTTTACTTCAATGCCGAAAAGGAAGACATGGCAACGCCTGACACTTATAAGCTTAATGTTTTACAGTTTTTGGAAAAGGATGAGCGACTAAAGGGGCTGGGCCTGACCGTCGAATCCTGTGATGTCGAGACTATAGAAGTGGCCGTTGAAAAACTTGTCGAAGAATGGCCGACCGTTCAGTGTGTTGACGAACGCGGCGAGATAGTGCGGCATTCAAGCATCAAGCCGCCACAGGTAAGGATGTTCGTTCGCCCGGACTGGCCGAAGGAATCGCTTATTGCGACAGTTAAGCTTACCCAGTTGCAGATCGAACAGGCACGCAAATCGTCGATTATAGAAAAACCCTATGTCGAATTTTCCGCGAGCAAAAGAAGATATGCCGATGTTAACGTTGAGATCAACCTTCCTTCAACCGAAGAGCCGCTTAGCGAAAGGCCGCTTCAGGCGAAGATCGGTTTCTTGCTGAGCCCGAATTTGCAGGGGAAATACAGGATCGAATTACTTAACGAAAGCGAGCTTACAAGCAGAACAGCCATTAAGGCGAGCGATAGCGCATGGGCCGAATACAAGCGGACACCGTACCAGATACTTATAGAAGCACAAAGCGGAGACGAAACATCCGGGGTCGTTATAACACGCGAGGTGTTCTATAACTTCCCGGCAGAGTCCGTCCGCAAGAAAGAAATAAAGCTGATCGACCCGCCGCGAAGAGCAAAGTTTAAGCTTGTTCCGATAGCTGCTCCTCAGGCATCGCCTTAAAAGAACCTGCGAATATTATCAGCGTTTCGATCACCATCCATATTGCCAGCAAAAACACGATACCGCCTATTACTACCAGCAGCCAGTTCTGCTCGGCGAAAAAGATCGTTTCATTCTTTATCATCGCACAGCATGTGATCGTCAGCATGATAACGCACGGTATGGCGGTTACGATAAACTTCAAGCCGCCCTGTTTTTTCAGGTACATCGTTATCACCAGAAACGCCAACGCCGCCAGCAATTGATTGGCGCCTCCGAACAATGGCCAAAGCTTCATCGCGCCAGTTCCGTCGGCTCCTGTGATAAACGCCAGCACCGCTGCGGTTATGACGGCAAACGTCGTTGCCGCCCATTTGTTTGTCAGGGGTTTTATGTTAAGGTCCGACGCAAGCTCGCTTATGACGTATCGCTGTATCCTTACCGACGTGTCGAGCGTTGTTCCTGCGAACGATGCGATGAAAACACCCATTAGTGTTACGCCGACAATTTCCGGCAGGCCCAACGCGCCCATCATATTAGCTGCGCCAACGACCACCGCGGTAAGCTTGGCACCCATCCCAGCCGCACCGGAAAACGATGCGTAATGCTCCTGCCATGCGGCGGTGCCTGTGAGCATCGATCCTGACGAGGTCCTGTACGCCATGCCGATACCGGCGCCAACGCAGACGATAACGAGAACCGCAAGAAACCCTTCGACGAGCATCGATCCGTATCCGACCATCAGCGAATCCTTTTCGTTGGCGATCTGCTTGGGGCTTGTTCCGCTGGCGACCAGAGAGTGGAAACCGCTTATTGCACCGCACGCGATGGTTACGAACATAAGCGGCCACATCGAAGGAATGTCACCGGAGGTGTTTATCGCAGGCGCTACCATCTCAAGCTTGCCGCTGACCGAAGAGGCCGCGATGCCAAGGACCAGCAGGCCCATCATAATAAAAAGCTGCCAGGCGTTAATGTAATCCCGAGGCTGAAGAAGCATCGTTACCGGAAGCGTCGAAGCAACCCACGCATACACCAGCAGAACTATCGTCCAGAGGCCGGTCGCAGGTATTGCGCCCAGGCCCGTCATCGACCATGCACCCGGAGATTGCTGCTCGATGTAGGCGCCGATGAAGATTGTAAAGTACATAACCAAAACGCTTATCGCTGTTGCCAGGGCGACCGAAGCACCCCTTTTATAAACCGCATGACCGAGCGCGATAGCTATCGGTATCTGAAGCCAGACGGGAACCACCGAGCTTGGAAAACGAGCAAAGACCACGGCGATAACCAGGCCGAAGACAGCGATGACGATTAGTAGTGACAGGAAAACGATCGCGAAAAATATAAAGCGAACCCTGCCGTTGATGTAGCGGGAGGCGATCTCGGAGATGCTTTTGCCCTCGTTACGCAGTGAGATGACCATTGCGCCGAAATCGTGGACCGCACCCATAAATATGCTTCCGAGCATTACCCAAAGAATCGCTGGAACCCATCCCCAGATGATGCCTATGGCAGGACCAACGATCGGTCCGGTACCGGCGATGGATGTAAAGTGATGGCCGAAGATGATGCCCTTTCTGGTCGGCACATAATCGACGCCGTCGGCAAGTTCCTTGCTTGGGACCGCTGCGTTTTCGTCGAGCTTGAAGATATTAGAGGCGATAAATTTCCCGTAAGTGTTGTAGGCGACGATAAAACCAACGCCGCAGCCCAGCGTTAGTAAAAGTGTTTCCATATCACTTCTCCAGATTGGCCAAAAGTTATCGCGTTTTGTGGCGGTCTGCTGATCGCCTTCTAAGCATTAGCCGGATCGGCACTTCCTGGATGTCCAGGATGTCTCGAAGTTGGTTGGTCGCAAATCGTATGAAGTTATCGTCGAACAGCTCGGGCCTGTTAACGAACAATAAAATAGATATAGGGCTCGTCGCAACCTGCGTACCGTAGTATATTTTCGGGAAGCCCGCTCTCTTTTTCGAACCGCTAACCTTTTGCTCGGAGATCGTTTCGATAGCTTTGTTAAGCTTTCCTGTCGAGACCTTGGTGTTTGCCTGTTTGTATATCTCGGTGGTCAGGTCCAGCACGGTTTGAATATTCTTTCCTTCCGAAGCCGTGGTAAACGCGATCGGTGCGTAGCGAAGTCCGGGCAGCATCTCTGTTAGATAGTCCCCGTAGTCGTCGGCATCGGCCCTGTCTCTTGCAAGGTCCCATTTGTTTATCACGAAGATACACGTCTTGTGTTCGTCGGTGATAAAGTGGGCCAGCTTCTTATCGACTTGCGAGACTTTCAGCGTCGCGTCGATCAGGAAAAGCACGACGTCTGCGCGTTTGATGCTTCTTGTCGCGCGGGTGTAGCTGTAAAACTCAATGTCGTCGCTCATTTTATTTTTCTTTCGGACTCCTGCCGTATCGATGGCGACAAACTGCTGGCCGTTGCGTTCGAAGCGAACATCCACGGCGTCACGCGTGGTGCCGGGAACCTCGCTAACTATCACGCGGTCATCGCCGACGATAGCGTTTATGAAAGTGCTTTTGCCGGCGTTGCGTTTTCCCACCAGCGCGATTTTCATTTCCGTTTTGCCTGGGTGGTCCATCGGCATATGTTCGAGCTTATCGATGATGGTTTCCATCAGTACGGACTGGTTGAGGTTATTGGTTGCAGAGACGCATAACGCATCGCCAAATCCCAATCGGGCGAACTCCCCAGCCGCCGGGAACATTCGGGCGCTGTCGGCTTTGTTAGCGACGAGCAGCACTTCCAGATCGGCTTTACGGAGCAGCCTTGCGATTGTTTTATCGAGAATGGTTACCCCTTCCCTGTTATCGACGATAAACAGGACAAGATCGGCCGTTGCGATTGCTTTGTGTATTTGGTTTTCCACGTGCTCGGTCAGGTCGTCGCTGTCGACGATCCCGTATCCGCCGGTGTCTACCAGCTCGAAAAAGCTGTCGTTGTGCTCAACCAGCGCTGTAACGCGGTCGCGCGTAACCCCCGCCGTCGGCTCGACGATGCTTATCATCTCCCCTGCCAATGCGTTCAGCAAGCTGCTTTTGCCTACGTTTGGTCTGCCTATGATCGCTACTGTCGGTAGTGCCACAATATCCTCTGCTAACTATAACTGTTTATTAAAAAAACCATTATAACAAATTACCCCCAAAATGAAACCCCCCTGCCGATAGAGCGTATAGTACGCACCAATGAGCAAAAAGATCGTTTTAATTGAGGGTTATTCGTTTTTGAGCAATTCGGGGAGTTTTTCGAAGAATTCTTTGATCTGGCCCCTGACTTTGCGGTAGCAATCGAAGGTTTCCTGCTCGGTCGCGGCGTTTTCGGCGAGCGCCGGCGGATCGGCGAATCCGACGTGGACGACCTTTGTCTTGCCGGCGAAGACGGGGCAGTACTCGTTGGCGTGGCCGCATACGGTTATAACGTAGTCGAGATGGACGTCCTTGAACTCGTCGATGTGTTGTGATCGATGGCTGGAAATATCCACCCCGGCCTCTGCCATGACCTTTACGGCGATTTCGTTTAGGCCGTGGGTTTCTACACCTGCCGAGTATGCCTCAATGCTGTCACTTTTCAAGTATTTCGTCCAGCCTTCTGCCATCTGGCTGCGGCAGGAATTGCCGGTACAAAGAAATAAAATCTTCAAACGATCTGACATGTCCGGCCTCACACTAAAAAAATCAACTTTCAACAGTAAATATGTAACATAATTCCCCAATATTTAAAACAAACTTTTTACGCAGAGCACGATAGTACAGCAAAGCAAAATCGAGGATTCGCTAAATTACTCAATCGGGATACGCCAGGGGAAGCAGCTTTTTCATCGCCCTGCCTGACGTCAAACCGTTGGATCCGCCAAAAAAGGAAATGTCGAGAGCGTATAAGGCGGTTTTGGATAAAAAAAAGGACGCGATACAAAACGCCGACGATGTTCCATGCCTAAATCTCCTATAAACACTTTTAGATGAGTGACAAAAATAAAAAAGATCTTCAAGCCGCAGGGCGTTATTTAAAGAAAACCATTGGTTTTCACACGAGGCAATGTATAATTTGGCTTATTTCAAAGAAAAATCGCACAAACTACCGATAACTGTGTAGACATGGTAAGTCAACCGGTTGTAATAGGCAAATATAGCATGGAGGAACGATGGCCGATAAGCTGTCACTTGAAAAAATAAAAGGTGTCCCGCAAACGCTCTTGATACCCCTTAGAGGCAGGTATCTTGAGACAAAACGCAAAGGAGGCATCATATCCGACCCGAAAGCCGTCGAGATAATTGATGCCATAGAGCATGATTTTGCTGAAAACGATTTGCCGTGGGATAGCCAGATCATGATTTCTACGCGAACAGAAATATTCGACCAGGCCGCAAATAAATTTCTCGAAAAAAATCCCAACGGAGTGATCGTAAACCTGGGAAGCGGGTTAGACGCCAGGGGACATCGCGTCGATAACGGATCGATGCTATGGTACGATCTCGATCTCGACGAATGCATCGAGCTTAGAAAAAAATTCTTCAAAGAGACTGACAGGATCAGGTTCATATCAAAGAGCGTCCTGGATTTCTCATGGATGGATATGATAGAAAAAAACAGACCCGTACTCTTCATCGCCGAGGGGCTTTTGCACTATCTTGAAGAAAGTGATGTAAAAGATCTCATGGTAGAACTGCAGAGCAACTTCCCCAATTCCGAATTCGTATTCGAAATATATTCGCCTATGATCACAGGATCGTGGCACAGGCACCCGCATATCAGAAACGCTTTCTCAATGTTCAAGTGGGGACTTAACACCGGAAAGACGCTGGAAAAATGGAGCAAAGGGATCAGGTTCCTAACAGAATGGCATTACCTCGACAGACACCCGAAGCGATGGAGATGGATGAGATTCGCAAGGGCAATACCGAGCTTTCGAAAGGTTATGAAAGCCGTTCATCTTCAGTTTACGCCAATACTGAACTAAACGATCCGTTTAAGCAAAAACATCCTTGACAGCGATAGCCATTTCAGAGTATCTATGGACCCGTTGCATAAACACGAAACAGTAGTGTCCAAAAGTTTAAACCCAATTCTGGCGCAGCCAGAACTGTTTTGATCATTTGAATTTTGGCTATTGGTGCTTGTTTAGAATTTCGTGCTTAGTGCTTAGAATTTATTTTATTAATAGGAGCGGCCGGATGAGTTTTCGTTTCAGATCGATACGCAGCAGCAGCGGCGGAAATTGCCTTCTGCTAAGAGCAGAAGACACAACCATCCTTTTCGATTGCGGCCTAAGCTCCATGAAAAGAACAAGGCAGGTACTAGAGGAACATTTCGACCAAGACCGACAGCCAGACGCCGTGCTGCTCACACACGCTCACACCGACCACATTTCGTACTACCCGCTAAAGGTTCTCGAACAGCAAGGGTGCAAGGTGATGATGCACGCCGATTGCATAGAGCAGCTTCAAAGCAAGCACTTCAAGGGATATGGATTCAATGACTTGCAGATGACGACGTTTGGCGATGAAAGTTTTAATATCGGCAGCATAGAAATAACACCCATCAGACTAAGCCACCACCCCCTGTTGCCGACCTTCGGGTTTGCGATCGTCTGCAATGGCAAAAAAGCGGTCATCGCCACAGACTTCAACGACGGCCGAGACATAATCGAACACCTCGTCGATGCCGACTTCATTTTTGTAGAATCCAACCATGACCCGGAACTGCTAAGAAAATATTACAACCCCAACAGCCAATTCCACATGTCCAACCCACAAACCGCAGAGCTGCTGTGCCAGGCAAGGAAAAAGAGCGGTTTCCCGCCAAAGGCAGTGATGCTCGGCCACATCAGCGATCAGCGGAACACCTCGGCGATAGCCATCAAAGAGACCAAAAGGGCCTTTAAAAAACATGGTTTAAAAGTCGATTTCAACCTCTCAGCAGCACCGCTTAAACATCCGGGCCCAGAGATCGAAATAGGACTTTAGGGAATAAAGGCAGGTTTTTCAAAGCAACCTTGCGTTTCTGCCGATAAAGGGTAGTATTGAAGAAATATTAATCAGCCTTGAAAGGTCGTCCAATGAGTTTGGATATCAGTTTAAACCAGAAAGAAAATGGAGTTTATGTCGTTTCGCTCACAGGATCGATCGACAATTCGACCCGTCCTTCGCTTGACGATCAGATCGAACAGCTATTCAAACTCAAGGCAAGCACCATTGTTCTTGACATGGAGGACTTAAAGTTCATGTCCAGTGTCGGTGTTGGGCTTGTTAACAGGACCAAAAACAGGATCAAGGAACAGGGCGGTCACTTTGCCATGGTCAACCTCCAGCCGCAGATCAAAAAAGTTTTCGATATAATGAGCCTGCTCCCTACGATGAACGTCTTCAACGATGACCAGGAACTCGACGAGTACCTCGATAAGATACAGCACAGGATCACAGAGGACGGGACTTCACTCGGAAGCTAGCTATTTAGAATGGTTTCATCTTCCACCCGCCACGCAGGATCGACGATACACACAAACTCCAGATCCATCTCACCACCGTTCTCAATGAACTGCACAGCATTCGGCGGGATGTAGATCGTATCGCCGGCCCCAACCGCAGACGTCTCGTCGTCTATGTGCATTACGCCGGTGCCCTTTAGTATATAATAGACTTCCGACGTCGTAAGCTTGTGCGGCGTAGTTTTGGTCTGCGCCTTTACCCGCGCATGCGCAAAGCTGTACCTAAGATCGACGTCCTGTTTGTCCGGATGCAAAAACTCCCGCAATGCGCACCCATCCCCAGCCGTAAACTCTTGGCAATCGTCAAATCGTCGTATCAGCATATCATACCCCTATTCTTAGCAAACTAACGAATCAACCGGTTATCCGGCCTAGCCGGAGGATCCCCCGAATTCATCAAGCCCTTAAGGCCGCCGGGAAAAACGCAAAACGCAGATGACTTATCGGAACATACAAGAAATCCCTAAAAAAAACAGCTTGTTTTGATAGCAAAACCACCGTGATTTTTCCAAAGAGGTATTTTCGATTAATCGGTGATCGGTAAACGTCGAAAAAAGGAAAACGCGGACTCCTTGCGGAGTCTCCGTAAACAAGGTTTTTATCGGTCGTCGGGCAAAGGCGACGCAGCCGGGCTTACCGCCCTTCTAAGGGCGGTTTTATCGGAACATGGATTTATGACAAAAAGAAGCAAAAAAGGGTTTAGCAGATTCCTTCAGTGGGGCAGTATCACTGTAGCTATAGCTCTGTCTGCGATCACACTGCTTGACTATCGACAGCACCAGCAGCGTGAATCCACGGCTCAGGCTTACAACGCCAACGTCGGCGATCATTTCGATACCGAGGGTACGCTTGGTCTGCTTACAGGATATGGAACCGCAGTGATAGTTATGATGCTCGGCATAACAAGCTGCCTGCTTAGCAGAAACCTTAACGTGCGTCAAAAGGCAGAAAACGAACTTAAGAAAGCGCACAGCCAGCTTGAACGCAGAGTACTGGAAAGAACACAGGACCTCTCGACAGCGAACGTCCGACTTAAAAAAGAAATATCCGATAGAATTAAAGCCGAAGAAACATTGCTGCTGAAACAGTTCTCGCTCGACAAAACAGCAGAGTCCATCTTCTGGATAAACCCCGACGGCAGATTCGTCGACGTCAATCAGGCCGCATGCGATACTCTTGGGTATACAAGGGATGAATTGCTCGGCTTGTCGGTCCCCGATGTCGACCCCAATTTCCCTAAAGAGTACTGGGCGAAACATTGGGAAGAGCTGAAGCGGAACAAATCGGACATAATAGAAGCCGAGTTCAAAACAAAAGAAGGAACCACGTTTCCTGCCGAGATAGCCATTAACTATGTAAACTACAATGGACAGGAATACAGCTTTGCGTTCGCTCATGAGATCACCGAGCGAAAAAAAGCAGAAGACACATTACGCAGAACCAATCAGGAGCTTAGAGAGTATACAAGGCTAAAGAACGATTTTATTATTACGGTTTCGCACGAGCTTAGAACGCCCCTTACAATATTTAAGAATATCATATCGAACATTCTCGCCGGCGTCATGGGCCCCGTGAAAAATAAACAGCAGGAAGCCCTCGCAACCGCAAACAAAGAAGTCGACCGCCTCGCCACAATCATAAGCGACTTCCTCGACATATCCAAGCTCGAAGCCGGAAAGGTAAGCCTGTACGCACGCGAGATAGACATACAGATGGTCATCGGCGATGCGGTGGACCTGTTACAGCATCTCGCATCGGAAAAGAACGTCACACTGAACATAGACATGCCGGAAAAAGAGCTGTTGGTAAATGTCGATTACGATAAGATGATCCAGATAATGAAAAACCTCCTCGATAATGCCATCAAGTTCGTACCGGACTGCGGCGGAGCCGTAGCTGTCCGCATAAAGGACTTAGGCGATGATATTGAGATCGACGTAGAGGACAACGGATACGGTATAGAATCAGACGACATCAGCAAAGTGTTCAACAGATTCGTTCAGGTAAAAAAACAGGTCGGCCCAGGATCGCACGGCACAGGCCTCGGCCTCGCCATCAGTAAAGAACTAATAGAAATGCACGGCGGACAAATATGGGTAGAGAACACACCCCAGGGAGGAGCAAACTTCTGCTTCTCAATACCAAAAAACCTCACCGCCGCCAGTATCACAGCACAATCCGACCAAACGCCATCCTGATAAAAAAACGACCGTAACCTGTGCCTTAGATAAGCCCGCCTCAAAATCAGTTAACCCCCTCAATTCATTGAGGCGGGTTCCCATGCTTCCGAATCCACGCGTAACAATAACAATTTGCCTAACGTAAAAAACACGATTGTCATCCTGAGCGCAGCCGAAGGACCGATTTAATAAGAAAAAGTCCAACCTCTACTATCTAATATCTAAAACCTATTATCTCAGATCACAACGTGATCTGCCCCCCCCCCGGCAAAACCCAAACCAGCCCTCGGCTGGCGATGCCGCAGGCATCCTATCCGCTGTACGCGAGAATGACTGCCTCCACAATTTTGCAATAAAACAGTTAAGTCCGCCCCTGTAATTGTCGAAATATCCATAGATAACGCCTTGACGCACGGTTTTTATGCGTAAACGGTATAAGTATAGTTTTTAATTAGGGAACGATCATGGCAAACAACTATCATACGGTGCTTATTGTCGACGACGACATTGAGTTCAATCAACTGGTCACGTGCAACCTCAAAAATGACGGGTTCCGCGTGTTTCAGGCATTCAACGGCATCGAAGCGGTGGATCTGGCAAAAAAGAAACAGCCGTCAGTGATCCTGCTGGACATAATGATGCCGGTGATGGATGGGCATGACGTCCTGAGAGAGCTAAAAGCAGACAAAAAGACAAAGGACCTGCCCGTCTTTATGTTCTCAGCCAAATCACTTATGAAAGATGTCGAAGAAGCGATCTCGACCGGGGCCGACGATTATATCTCAAAAGCAACCGAGCCAGACGATCTTGGCCGGGTAATAAGAGCAAAACTAGAAAACGTAATCCAGGAAGCGAACGCACAGAGCTAAAAGCTGTTTATACCCTAACATCAATAATAGCAAGGTGTTAGGGCACGTCAGACATGCCGCAAAACTGCAATTTTCAGATAAACCGCTGTTGGATCCCCTTTTTTTAGTTAATCACCGTCTATTTGTTGCCGATGAAGATATGTCAAAAGCTTCTTATTTTGGGGATTTTGAACACGAAACGTAAACCGTGGGCATTATTTGAGGCGAGGATCTATCCATGGATAAACAGTTGACTTCAGACTTGAAAAGCAGGACTCCTTTGCCGGATCCTTCCAGAGTTTCGGTTAAGGATGTTCTTGAAGATATGTGGGGAACGTACCGCGATGCGGTTGGCTCCCTGCTAAGCGAGCTTGAGGCGGCGGCGATGGCGGTCGAGGCTGGGACCGATGCTGACGACAACGCTGCGTTGATACGGCGCTTGCTGCACTCGATCAAAGGCGATTCGGGCATGAGCGGTCTGCCGGACGTACACGATATGTGCCACGCCGCAGAGAGCGTCTTCGAGGAGCTTACCGATAACGTAGAGGCAGCGGACATGGTGCTGCGGGTTAAGGACTGGATCGAAGCGGTTATCAATTTCATCGAAACCGGCGATATCGTCGAGGAAAAACAACAGCAGCAAGTCGAAGAAAAGAACAAACTGCGTGTGCTCGTCATCGACGATGACACCGTTTGCAGAACACGTCTGAAATCGATACTGAACGAGTTTTTCGATGTCAGCTTCGCAGAAGACGGGCAGGCCGGTCTTGAAGAGTATATCAAAACCGCCGAGGGTGGTGAGCCTTATGACCTGATAACGCTGGATATTAACATGCCGCGGATGAACGGACATGAGACGCTGGCGGCGATACGACAGTACGAAGAGGACCACGGCGTAAGCGGACTTGACGGGATTAAGATCGTGATGACGACGAGCGAGGACGACTCGAAGCAGATCTTCAAGGCGTTTAGGCAGGGCTGTGAAGCATACGTGACCAAGTCGGGCATGGGCGATAAGCTTCTGGACGAGGTGGCAAAGCTCGGCTTGCTTAAAGTTGTTAAAGTACAAAAAGACTATGCTGTGGGCTAACAGCCTTTGGGGCTTGCTGCTCAAATACGAAATCTGAAGCACAAAATCCGTCTGTATTATTTTGTCATCTTTGCTCATGCCTCAATTCTGACTGCCATAAAAAAAGGATGCAACCTAAGTAAAAAAAGAGAGTGACAAAAATTGGAACAGGTGATTTCCTGCTTGCAGGTAGTTATTTGTCCGTATAGACGAGTTTTTAGTCAAAAAAACTCTTGACGTAGAAATATATCCTGTATAGCATATACGCTACTGTAGTATTTGTTTCACTTCCTATTAGTGGCAAGACGAGTTTGTATTGCACGTGAGAAATATCTTGTTGACTAAACATTAGAGATTAAATTTGAGAAAGCATTAATAATGTTGACAAAGCAAAATCCATTTGCGGCTAAAGAACCGCTCAATTTTTTTCGTCGTCATAAGGTCAAATTAGAAAAATTTGCAGCCGAAATAAAAACCAAATTAGGCGACGATTTAGTGGGTGTTTTAGTCTTGCTGCCAGAAGAAGAAGATGATGATGGGGGAAAGACTAAAAAGCGAAAGCAATCTTGTGAAGTAGCTGTTATTGTTTCCGACATAACTTCTAAAAATGTTGGGAAGATAGCAAAAAAACGTGAAGAAGTTATTGGCAAATCTTTCAAAAAATGCAACTTAGGGAAAAAACATCCTGAAATCATTCATGTTTCGGCTTTGTGGGAAATATGTGTTGATAGTACAGTTCAACCAAGTATGATAATTCGATTTATGGGGGGGGTATTAGTTGCAGATAGTAATTTTTTAGTTACATTCATTCTTGCACTTCATCACAAAAAAAAGGTCATGAAAAAATTTGAAAAATATGTTGTATGTTACTGCTTTTCGGGCTCCAGCGTCCGGGGGACTAGTACTTCCAAAAGCGACCTTGATGTTTTCTGTATTTTAGATGACACTGATGTTAAAAGAATGCCTTTGGCTGAATTAAGGGATAAGTTGCATAATATTATCATTAAAATGGGCGATGAACTTGCAGCACAATTTGATATTGAACTGAACATTAATTCGCAACTTTATGTGCTTACACATTTTTGGGAATCATTGAAGAACGGTAGCCCTGTAATCTACACCTTGCTTCGCGATGCAGTCCCTCTTTACGATAAAGGACTAATAACTCCATGGAAGAAGATGCTTCGCACTGGCCGTATAAAACCTTCTTTAGAATCCGACGAAGCTTTGATAGAGGGAGCAAATTCCGCTTTTAATGATGCTGGCTGGCTTATATCGAAAGTCGGGCCAGAGCAATTGTACTATTCTCTATTGAATTATGCTCAGGCGATCCTGTTAATAAAAGGACATCCTCCTTTAACACCACAGGAAACGGTCCAAACGTTCAAGAATGATTTCCTTAAGAAACCATATTCATTTTCGCGAACAGCGTTTAAGACTCTATCGAAAGTTGTACTTATTCGCAAAAAGCTTGAGTATGGAGAACGGAAACGGTTATCTCCAAATGAAATCTCCACTCTTTATAAAGAGGTGCAAGAAGCTCAGAAGGTGTTTTCCAAATTCCATAAACAGATTCAGAAAGAAAATAGGGAAGCAAAACTGAGGCAACTTATGGAGTTTGTCTTGTCTAACTTCAATGGCTATGTAAATGCTCTCAGTGTCACCTTTAAAGGTAGACTGAAAAGAGCAGAAATCAATTTGTTTTTGTCGCAACTCCCTGTGCCTAACAAAACAATTTCTGAATTGTTATCACATTTGTCAGACTTAGAAAACAAGGCGAAGGAAGGCAAATATTCTACAAAGAAACATCTATTTGAAATAGAACTATATTCTATCAAGGCTATTAAAGCCATCGAGCGTATTGTAGAAATATTAACTATCTCTAACTCTCAATTATTTGAATTTAAACATACTGACCACAAATGGTTAGTATCCATTGGCAATAATGGCGCTGTGGTTTTACCTTTGCAATATAAAACAAATCAAACTATGCTTCGTTTTGACAAACTTAAAAACGGGAAATTTTCTAAAAATCCAGTCGAAATTGATGTTCACGACTTATTAATTTGTAGCGATTCATATAGGCTTGAAGGAAAAAGCCAAATGTCTATAACAAAAGATTTTGATTTCATACATCAAAACCTAATGAATATAGTAACAAATGGTAATGTTTAGGTGGATTAGCATGAAACCAATAACAAAAATTCTGGTTTTCGGGGACATACATGGAGATAGTATTGTTCTTTTAAATACTATTTGTCATGCATCTAACCATGATGTTGATTTTATGGTTTGCACAGGTGATATCGGCCCAGATGTCATGGGTGACATTGAAATGACAAATAAACTTCGCAAGCAACTATATGAAATACAGACAAATGCAATTCTCTCAGCAATTGCTAAACTTAAAAAACCTCTCTTGTTTGTGCCTGGCAATCATGACAGAAAAGAATTTTTCCGCAAGGAACGGCACCTAAAAGGTAAGTTGCGTAATGTTGATGTCCTTTTAGGAAGTGCACCTTTTTCATCCAATGGAATTTCATTTTTAGGCATTGGCGGTAGTCCTGGAATGGGTTTATGGCCATATGAGTGGAAAAGTGATCGTGTAACTATTCCGCCTCGTGCTCTGTCAAAGTGGAATAAGGCGCAAACTCGAATATTGCTTACACATTCTCCGCCTCAAAAATGTTATCTAGATATACATTCGGAAACAACAAATCATATTGGCAGTATTGGTATCCGCGATTTTCTAAGAAATATAAAGAAAAAACCTAATATTCTAATTTGTGGGCATATTCATGAAGGTGCCGGGGTTGACATTGTTGAGGGAACCCCTTGTCTCAATGCGGGTTCACTGTTAACTTTCATGAATGATAATTTGCAAGACCCCTTATCATCGGCTATAGTATCTGGGGCAGTGTGCCGATATTATACAGTGGCATTTTATAGTGATATGATTGAGATTTCGGAATTTCACGTGCCTGTTGACCAAGCAGGTTTTCCTGTGACTAAAATTGTATATGGATTAGACAGCAATCGAGTTCTAATGAAGAAATTTGGAATGACATTTAAGGTACCTGTGACCGACACTGATCCCCCATGCGCAATCTCTGAAAAAACAATATCTCGTAAGGTTGCTAGAGTTATCAAAAAACATAAATAATTACAAATTCCTCATGATAGGAAGGCCGTATAATGAGTGAAACAAACAGTAGTGATCTCTTGCTTCAGGGGACGGTATATGACAAAAAATATTTTCCATATTTTGTCAATTTTCATTTTCACGATCAGGCGTCAAGGACAAGAAATCGTATAATGGAACTTTCACCAACACAAACATGTGTGATAGTTCCAATAACACCAAGCAATGATCCTGTACTCATCCAGATATTATTGTTTGCAAGAGTAGAGCAATTACTCAAAATAGGTGTCGAAGTCATTTTCTTTTTAAGAGACAATGATTCTTCCGAGGAAGACAAGGGTTTTTTGCGTGCGATTACACAGGAGCATTTTGCTGATTATAAAGAATCTATATCAGAAACTTGTCTTACAAGTGCTCTCAGTAAATACGAGCAGGCCATCTCTTCAGCTATGTCGCCAATGGAAGAACAAGATGATGAGATAAAAGGATGTCGCAAAGATGCTCTGGCTCTATTGCTAGAAGCACATAATTCCAAAGCACAATTTTTACTGATTGGCCAAGTCGAGGCATATTATATTCAATATTGGCTTGAAAGAATCAGCATGAAAAAATCACCTCTTGATATTTGTCCAATATATTTGCCTGAGCTATGGCTTTTTGCTGGAAGTGAATTATACCTTTCAAATTCATCAAAAGATATGGTTTATACTTTGCTAAAAAAATCTCGTGACCAACGATATCGATCTATATGGGAATATTGTTTACATATAAGTGTAGTGGCTGCATCTCTCTGTGATGAAGATATGTCTAGGCGTTTTCTGTCATATTCATTTGATGAGAAAGATTTCATCTCTGATTTAGATAAGGATATAAATATTCTATCAGAAACAATACATGATTTATTCCAACAGTGGAGTATATAGTTATGTCTGAGACAAGCATTTTTATTCCTCATTTCGGCATGTTTACATCATCTCATGAAGTAGATTATATCAAAGAAGGTATAAGTAAATGGATTCGATGTTTGAATAAAGATGTGATATTAGAATCAGATGACGCTACAGGTCTTAGGTATTCCTCATCTCCTAATGATACATTTTTTCTTAAGGAAAACGAGATAACTGATTATATCAACTGCAACGCTATGGTAATTATCTACGGAGCTAATCAAACATGCTGGCATTCGAATATAATAGCTTCGCTTTTTAAACAGATGCCAATATTTAAAGAAACTATAAGAGAGTGTGAAAACGCAAAAAAAAAGGGAATCTCGTTTGGGAAGTCACAACTTTTTATCTCATGTTTGAGGTTGACCTCTAAATCTAAAGAAGATCACAATAACGATGAGATTGACGAGATTATTATGAAATCAATTAAAGAATTTGCGAGTTGTGCAGAGGGCACTCATATTATTTCGGGTATAAAAGTTGACGACGAAAAGCTATTACATGTTGGCCACCCTGTAATGTCTTGTGTCAAGCCGTCCTTGGATACAATTGTAAATATAATTTCAACAATCCTTGAAAATCTCAGAGTGGGCGTTGGCCCAAAGGAAAATGCAAAAGGGAGAAATATTGGAGAAAAAGAATTTTTTGATATGGATGAACAAAGTAAATAATTAGGAGAATGGAATGCTCAAAGAAATAACTGAACGGTTTTGGTGGATTATTTTGCAAGGTGTCCCACTTGGGGTTGTTTGTACATTAAGGGCCTTAGGAATATTAACTTCGTATTCTTTTTATCATGATAAGAATAATCTCGAGATTCTCAAGTCGCTGGGAAGTTTTATTTCTACATTCAGCCTTGTTGTTTTCGTGCTTTTTTGCTACATTGTCGGCTTTATTATAAATGATATCTCAAAAAGAGTATGGTGGCAAATAAGGGCACGCTATGGTGACATAAGATTTCGTAAAAAGGTTTTAGAAATACCAGGAGAGCCTGAATTAGATGCCTCGGGAAAGCCAAACGATAACATGAAATTATCGCAAGTAAGAATGCGAGAACTTTATGTTGTATCTGGTATATTGATTTCAAGTGTGATAGGAATATCTTTTGAGGTTTTCTATAAGGCAAGCGATTACGGCCAGAATTTTGTTTTAATTGTTCTTGGAATTATTGTGGCGATAACCATCGTTTTCATTTTGACAAAGCCCATATTCCGAATGCTTAAGTATAGAAAAGATAATGACTGATAGAGGAAAACTAATATGATAGAAAACAGGTTAAATGGTAATGTTTTAGTTTGGCCCAAAGAAATAGGAATAGAAGGAAATTTAATCCAAGAGTATTTGGCTGATGAAAGAATGGATCTTTATATTTCTTCTCAGGTAGCAGAAATTTTAACCAATAAACTTGTCAAAATAGCAAATAAGGATCAGTCTCAACTTAAAGACCTCCAGACTCTAAAGTCTATCATTAGATGGGAGGATGAAGAAATACAATACAAATCGGCATTCGGGCATTCTGGCTGAGTTGTCAGCCTGCAATCCGAACTGAGGCCACTTTTTTGCGATTTGCTCCACCTCGCGGTCTCGCGTCGCTTTGTAGTGACCATTGTAGCAACGTGCCAAGCCCCGGACATAAAGGCACAAGCTGCTGCCGGACGATATTCGCATTTGGGCAACGCTCCCTTGTAGGGCGAGAACCCCTTTATCCGTTTGTTTTGTCTGTAAAGCCAGTGAAAAAAAGCCTATTTTATTCTGGAATTGTTTAGGATATGTGGTATTATGGTGATGGTTAGAGTTTTAAACGGAGCCGGTTATGAGCAGTGAGAAGGACAATTCGGGTGAGTATGAGCGTGACGAGCGAACCATTAAGCTGTTGCGTGAGCTGCGTGAGAAGCTTCATTCGCGCAATATATCTACGGCTCGGCTTGCTGCGTATCAGTTGTCGTGGCGTCAGGAGGACGGGCTTTTGATCCTTAAAGAGGCCCTGTTCGGAGACTATGAGCGTACGACTAAAAAGGCAGCGGCGTACGGGATGCGGAGCATGAAGGGGCGGATGTTTAAGCTGGCGACCGAGACGATCGAACAGGGACTCAAGCACAGGGACAAAACGACCAAGGCAGCGTGTATAAAATGCCTTGCGATCATGAAGGGTGAAGTCCCGAAGAAAAGCGGAGGCGGGAGCAAACGCAGAGTAACCAGCACCAAAAGCAGCTACAAACCAAAAAGCAAACCTAAACCTGACGAGATAAACTACAATAGATAGCGTGGAGCGTGGGCGGACAGGCTGCCACCCTTCGATTGAACATACGGTATCGTAGCCACACGGCCAAGCTTGCTTGGCCCTGGCACCCTGCTGTGATCATGAGGGGCTACGGGCATAACTATGAGCCTGGATAGTTGTAATTGTAAAACATGCTTGCAAAATTGCGATTAATACGGACAATACCGTTATTCTATTTTAGCGGGAGTTGGTATGATCGTAGTAGTAACTGGAATGGTTGGGATCGATAAGAAGCGTTATCTTCAAGACGTTGTCGCGCTGGCTAAGAGCAGGGGCAAAAGCGTCAGCCTGTGCAATGTTGGCGACGAGATGTACGCGGAGGCTCCTGATATTGCCGATGGTCACATACTCGACATCCCGCTGAAACGGCTTGAGACGCTTCGTCGAAGCGTTATCAAGGACATCATCGCTAAAGCCAAATCGGCAGAGAACCTTATTGTAAATACGCACGCGACGTTCCGCTGGAGGCATGGATTGTTTAGGGCGTTTGATTTCGACCAGATGCGTGAACTGGGCGCGGACAAATATATATGTATGATCGACGGCGTTGACGCGCTGCATGTTCGGCTGACGAGCGAGCATCCGATACGACATTCGCTGAAGGATCTGCTTGTGTGGCGTGAAGAGGAGATGCTTGCGACGGAGATGATGAGGAGTGGGACGAATGAAACGGCCGAGGTGTACAGCCTCTCGCGGGGGGAGGGAAAAGGGACGGTGGAAACGTTTTATCGTTTGATGTTCGAGGCGGAGAGGAAGAAGGCGTATCTTAGCTTCCCGATGACGCATGTGATGGAGCTTGACGATGTGATGAAGGAGATCGAGGGGTTTCGTAATGTGATGAAGGAGAAGTTTACGTGCTTCGATCCGGCGAACCTTGAGGAGGCGTATCTGCCGGGCCGTGCGAAACGAGCGAAGGATAAGGGTGAAAAAGAAATAACGATCACGTCGCTTGGTGAAAAGGTTGCGTTTGGGGTCGGGGAGATCGAGCAGATCGAGGCTGATATTAACAGCCAGATATATGCACGTGACT
Organism: Planctomycetota bacterium; assembly: GCA_023143375.1. Lineage (GTDB taxonomy): Bacteria > Planctomycetota > Phycisphaerae > Sedimentisphaerales > Anaerohalosphaeraceae > JAFGKL01. The sequence continues at coordinate 7,492 of JAGLHQ010000130.1, read as the reverse complement.
TTGCGTTGATCGATCAGGCGGATATGATAATCAGTTTTATTCCTGCGATGGCTGACGGGCGAGCGGCGATATCGAGCGGTGTCGAGAGGGAACTGCAACATGCCTATGAGGCTGGGAAAGAAGTTTTTGTGGTGTGGGCGGCGGCGGCGGAGCCGTCGGTGTTTGTGACGCAGACGGCGACAAAAGTGTTCAAAAACATAGAAGAAGCTTTGATATTCTTTGCTGACAAGGTATAATCCGACTCGCTGGTAAAAGCAGAATTTCAAGGTAACTCGCCTTAGGATGGAATATTTTAATGAATGCTAAAAAGGGATGTTTCAGGATCGCAGCTGTACTGTCGCTGCTGACAGCGACGGGGGGTTTTGTGCGATTGATAACGGCGAGTGTAGACGCACAGGCGCAGACGGGTTTTTTGACGATGGTCGGCGGGCCCGTTGTTGTTATCGCGGTGTACCTTATTCTCTGGTGGATCGTTAAAGGATTTAATGAGAACGGTTAACAGAAGACGGAGGACAGAAAAAGAAACCGCAGATACCTAAGGCATAAATTTCGGCTTACGCCGAATTAAGGTTTTTTTGGCCACAGAGGACTTGGAGCAGCATGGCTGTGACCAATATTATTAAAAGCGAATATCCAATATCCAACAAGGAATATCGAATAATGAATCAAAAAACAACGGTGCTTGGATTGTGGAATTTTGCTTGCAACTTTTGTGAATCCTGCTTGTTTTCCTTTTTTGCCACAGAGGAAAAGGAGAAGGGCTATAGACAGCAAAGTTGACGCGTGTGCTGAAGCACACCCTACAGCACAATGACAATCGTAAAATGGATTCCTGCTTTCGCAGGAATGACAAACTTAAGACGGGTTAATTATTTTGGAATTATCATCTTATATAGATCATACCTTGCTTAGTGCGACGGCGACGCGAGAGGATATCGAGAGGCATTGTGCCGAAGCGATGGCGCATAAGTTTTGCAGTGTTTGTGTGCTGCCGCGTTGGGTTTCGCTTGCGGCGGACATCGTGCATGGGTCGGGCGTCAAGGTTGACGCGGTTGTTGGGTTTCCGTTCGGGGCGGAGGTTACGAAGATAAAAGCGGGGCAGGCGAGAGAGATGGTTACCGCGGGCGCCGACGAGATAGATATGGTTGCCGACCTTGCGTCGGTGATCGACGGGGATAAGAAGTATCTTTACAACGATATGAAGGCAGTGCTCGATGTTTGCAGGAGCGTTCGGCCGGCGGTTACGCTGAAGGTTATTATCGAATCGGCGGCGCTTACCGACGAGCAGATCGTATTTGTATGCGAGACAGCGAGCGAGGTTGGGGCGGATTTTGTAAAAACCAGCACGGGGCTAAACGCGGCTGGCGGAGCAAGCACAGAGGCGGTGACGCTAATGAAACAGAGTGCGGCGGGGTGCGAGGTGAAGGCGGCTGGGGGGATACGGACGGCGTCGGAAGCTATTGCAATGATCGAGGCTGGGGCGAGCAGGATCGGTACGTCGGCAGGGGTCGCCATAATCGAAGAGCATAAACGGGATCTCGGTGAGGTTAGCGAACAATGAGTTCGTCTGTAAAGTGCCGGCTGTGTTATAAACAAATCAAATCTTCGGCTAAGCTTGCGTCGGTGACGCAGACGGTCAGCGAACGAAAGCGGCCTACAATTCTTGGCGGTAACCATTCCAAAGCGAAATCAAACCGGTTTAGCGTGTGGGCGTGCGGGCCGAGGGAGACGTTTAAGTTTTGCGCGGGCGAAAAGCATCCATTTGTAAAACTGGAGGCGGTGCTTAATAAGTATGAGCTTGAAGATAATACGAACGAGCTGCCGGGTGAGATGTTTAAGTGCGGATGGATGGGATATTTTAGTTATGACCTTGGGCAGTACATTGAAAAGATACCCGAGACGGCGGCGGACGATCTTGGGCTGCCTTTGATCGAGCTTGCGTTCTATGATAGGGCTATCTGCTATGATCATAAAGAAAAAGTGTGGCGGCTGGTGGCGTTGGAAATGGAAAATGAAAGCGCAGATGAAAAGCTTGCAGAGCTTGAGGATATGTTGAAAGAAGCGGAAGGGAAACAAATCGAGGTTGCGGGGGCGGGGGATGCGGGGGGGCTTGGGCAGATCGATCTTTCAGAATTTCAATGCAATATGAGTGAGGGTGATTATTACGAGGCGCTGGAGAAAACGAAACGATATATCTATGACGGGGACGTTTATCAGATCAATTTTTCGCAGCGGTTTAACTGTGAGTTTAGCGGTGATGCGACATCGCTTTATCAGTGGCAAAACGAGCATAACGCAAGCCCGTACGCGGCGTTTATCAGCGGCGAGGATTATTCAATCGTGAGCGCATCGCCGGAGCTGTTTATACGGATACAGGACGGGCGGATATCGACCAAGCCGATCAAGGGGACGCGGCCTCGGGTTAGCGGGGCCGGTAATGCGAGACAGATAAACGAAGCGAACTTTGCAGAGCTTGTGCAAAGCGAAAAGGACCAGGCGGAGCTTAATATGATCGTTGACCTTGAGCGGAACGATATGGCGCGGATATGTAAAGCAGGGACTCGACGGGTATCGCAGCGACGGACTATCGAAGAGTTTCCGACGGTGTTCCATGCGGTGGCGACGGTTGAGGGGGAGTTGAAAGATCCGGACTCGCGGTCGGTGGTGTGTGATGTTTTAAAAGCGATGTTCCCCGGTGGATCGATAACCGGGGCACCGAAGATACGGGCGATGGAGATCATCGACGAGCTTGAGCCGACGCAGCGGAGCGTGTATACAGGCAGCATCGGGTTTATCGGTATCGATAAAAACGTGTGCTTGAATATTGCGATACGAACGATTATCATCACTGGCGGAAAAGCTTATGCCCAGACCGGCGGCGGGATAGTAGCGGACTCTGTGGCTAAATCGGAATGGGACGAGACGATAACGAAAGCACGGGCACTGCTGGCAGGGATAACATCTGTGAATAAAACTTTTACCGCAGAGAACGCGAAGAACGCAGAGGAAATATAAAGAAAATTATTTAGCCACGAACTGCCTAATAGGCAGATAATCAATCTATTACTTTGGTTGTCTGAGCAATGCCGTGTTCAAGACTCCATAAGTTTTTAAGGACGGAGAAAGCACGAATTGTTTCAGCCTTCGGCTGAATAAAAGGTTATTTTTGCCACAGAGGAAAAAGAGAGCACAGAGAACACAGAGTTTTTTAAAATAAAGTTCTGATTCAAGTAAAGTTGGGCCTGTTGGGTTTTCGGTATAAGCTGTTGTAAAACAAAGAATGATAATGTCAAGTTTTCAAAAACGTGCACAAAAAACAAGAAGTTGAACGATTGTAGTACGAATAGGCACGAATTATTCCAGCCTTCGGCTGGATAAAGTGTTGTTTTTGGTACAGAGGAAAGATAAAGAAAACGCGTGTGCTGAAGCACACCCTACGGCACAATGATAATTGTAAGGTGTTTGTATAAATGGATAAAGTATTTTTAAATGATAAAGTAATAGACACGGCGGATGCTAAGGTTAGCGCTAATGACAGCGGATTTTTGTATGGGATGGGGCTGTTTGAGACTATGCGGTGCAACAATGGTAAGGTGTTTGCTGTCGATGCGCATATGGAGCGGTTGTTCAATAGCGCTAAAGAGCTTGAGATGGATAACACTTATACTAAAGAGTATGTTAAAGATGCCATCGGGAAAACGTTAGAAGCTAACGAACTGACAGACGCGCGACTTAGGCTTACATTAACGGGCGGGCCGATGGGTAACGAGGTGCCGGAGTCTACGCTGCTTATAACGGCGACGGAGTTTGTTCCGTATCCCCAGGAGTATTATCAAAAGGGAGTGACGGTCGTATTGACCGATCGCAGGCAGAATGCACATGACTCTTTGAACAGGCATAAGACGACGAATTATTTTGCTCGGCTGTTGGCGCTGAACGAAGCACGAAAGAAAAAGGCCGGTGAGGCGTTGTGGTTTTCTACGGAGAACTTTTTGGCAGAGGGGTGCATAAGCAATGTGTTTGTTGTTAAGGACGGGGTTGTACAAACGCCGGGGCTGGACACGCCGGTATTGCCGGGGATAATGCGGGGGACGGTGATAGAGGCGGCGGTAAAAGAAAAGATGACGGTCGAGGAAGGTCCGCTTGTGATAAGTGATCTGTTAGGGGCCGACGAGGTGTTCTTAACGAATGTTATAATGGGCGTGCTGCCGGTGACGGGGGTGGAGGCGAAGGCTATCGGTGACGGCAAGCCGGGTGAGATAACGAAGAAGCTTTCAGGGAAAATTAATGAATTGATGGGGAAATAATGTTAGCCACGAATTGCACGAATGAGCACGAATTGTTTTCAGCCTTCCGTCTTCGCTAAAGCTTCGACGCGACAGGTTGGCTGAATAAAAGGTTATTTTTGCCACAGAGAAAAAAAGAGAGCACCGAGGACACAGAGATTTTAAAAACCAAGTTTTGAAATGGACGAGTCGGCAGCATGGGCAGACAAGCTGCCCATCCTACGGTGGAGCAAGTTATGATTGTGAAAATGGATCCCAGCTTTCGCTGGGATGACAATTAAGAGGTAGAGAATGAAAATTGAAAGAATAGCAGAGCAGGTTGAGGCGATCGCGCCGCTGTCGCTTGCGCAGGACTGGGATAATGTTGGGTTGCTGGTCGGTGATAAGAACAAGAATATTAAGAAAATTCTTATGGCTATCGACGTTACTATGGATGTTGTCAAAGAGGCTAAGGCCAAAAAGATCGATCTGATCTTAAGTTATCATCCGATCATCTGGGATGGGCTTAAAAAAGTGACGGCAGACGGCGAGTCTGGGCCGGTGTATGAATTGATACGGGCGGGGATAAATGTGTTCTCGATACACACTGCCTACGATGTAGCGCTCGGGGGAGTGAACGATCAGCTTGCAGAGATCATCGGGCTTAAAAACGCAGAGCCTATCGGCGATTATGTGGAAAACCCGGATGGGGTGGGGTTTAAGGTTATTGTTTTTGTGCCGACGGAAAATGCGGGTGAGGTTGCTAACGCTATGTTCGCAGCGGGAGCAGGGCAAATCGGTAACTATTCGCACTGCGGCTTCCAGACAGAAGGGGAGGGGACGTTTAAGCCATTGGAAGGGTCGAATCCTACGATCGGGAAAAAAGGAGAGGTTAAAAGTGTTATCGAGGTGAAGCTGGAATCGGTGGTTAAAAAAGAAAACGTAAAGGCAGTGGTCGATGCGATAAGAAATGCGCATCCGTATGAGACTCCGGCGTTTGATGTTGTGCGGCATTATGATGTTGAGAAGAAATTCGGCTTAGGCAGGATCGGAAAGCTTGGAAAAGCGGCGGCGCTGAAAAATATTATCGCAAATATAAAAAAGGTGACGGGAGCGAAAGCGGTAGGCATTGTTGGCAAGCAAAACAGGACGGTTAGAACCGGGGCCGTGTGTGCAGGGTCCTGCGGGAAGATATTGAATGAGGTTATTTCGCAAGAGTGCGACTTATACCTTACCGGCGAACTTAAACATCATCAGGCGATAGCTGCACAGGAGGCGGGTGTAACGTGTATTTGCCTGTCGCATACGGTTTCTGAGCGGTTTGCGCTGAAAAAACTTGCAAAGCAGTTGAAAAAAGGGCTGAAAGATGTAACAATAGCGGTCAGTACGAAAGATGCGGATCCTTTTGTATGGCGAGCCTAAGCTTGCCAGGCAGTATTTAGTCCACGGAGCCAGCCTTCGGCTGGGGCTTTTTAAAACACGGCCAAGCAGAGCTTGACCGTGGCACCCTATGGTGAATCAAGTTGTATTTGTAAGAAATGGATTCCTGCTTTCGCAGGAATGACAACAAGCGAGAATATTTAATTGTTCCGGATATGTATATGAGTGATGACAAGGAAGTAAAAGACGATCAGCTTGAAGAAGAGCTTAACGAAGATGCGCTTGGCGAAGAGCTTGACGATATAAACACCGAGCTTGCAGAAGAGCTTGCGGATGCGCTGCCCGATGAAGATGTGGTTGGGGAAGCTGAGGCAAAGGAGCAGCCCGATGATTTTGAAAAGCCCGATCCTGATGACGACGATAATCCGGATGCGATAGATGCGACGCTGGAATCGGCGATCGAGGCGATACTGTTTGCCAGCGACGAGCCCCTGGGGGCGCAGCGGCTGGTGAATATTGCAGAGGTCGGAAGCGTTAAGCAGATACGCGAGAGTGTCGATAGCCTTAACGAGCAGTATGAAGCCAATGGCAGGGCGTTTCGTATCGAACAGATCGCCGGCGGGTACCAGATGATGACGCTTGATGTCTATAACCACTGGCTGAAAAAGCTGGTGAAGGTTCGTACGGAAAATAAGCTTAGCCCTGCGGCGCTTGAGACGCTTGCTATCATCGCTTACAAACAGCCGATCATCCGTGCGGACATCGAGTCGATACGCGGCGTGGCGGCTGGGGAGATGATACGGAACTTGATGTATAAGGGGCTTGCGAAGATCACTGGCAGGGCCGAGGTGATCGGGAGGCCAATGCTGTATGGGACGACGAAAAAGTTTTTGGATGTGTTCGGGCTAAATACGCTGAAGGATCTGCCTAAAACGGACGACCTTAAGAGGCAGGGGCAATAGGGTGTAATTCGGAGAAAAGTCTTTAGCCACGAATTAACACAAATGGGCACGAATGAGGCCAGATAAATACGAAATCCTAAACTCTAAATCCGAACCAAATACTAAATTCAAACTGCCTTAAGGCAGATAACCACTTGATTCATTAGTTGGCTATGCAAAGCAAGTTTTAATTGTACGATATGGATTCCTGCTTTCGCAGGAATGACAAAACAACAGATTCTAATGATCAAAAGTTAGACAAGCTATTTCGTTATGTTTGGATTCCGGGTCAACCCGGAGTGACGATATGCAGGGCAGGCGGCAAATTGCAATACGTAAACCCCAGCTTTCACTGGAATGACAACATAACAGAAATTGGCCGTTTTTGGCGTTATTATTGTGGTTTTGGGTCTAAATCGGCGTTTAGTATTGACATTGGGGTGGTAAGTTTATAGAATGCTTGTCTTGTTCGGGGGCCTGTTGTGGCCCTTGATCGTTATTATGGTGGATGTAGCTCAGCTGGCTAGAGTACCAGGTTGTGATCCTGGGTGTCGCGGGTTCGACTCCCGTCATCCACCCTTTTATTTAAAAGGACTTACGTTTTGTGAGTCCTTTTTTATTGCGCCAGCTGCACAAATCTGTTTAACCTTGATTTTTGAGGCAAAGCATATAGAATTAGTACTTCGCCGTGGGCGTTCAATCTCAGGCAGATATTTTCAGGCTAAAAGTAACCAGCATAAGGATTCGATAGATGAAAAAGTTTGCTCTAACAGGTGTCGGTGGATATATCGCCCCAAGACATTTGCAGGCCATAAAGGAAACGGGTAATGTTTTGGTAGCGGCGCTGGATAAGCATGATTCTGTTGGGGTCATCGATTCTTATTTTCCCGATGCGGATTTTTTTAC
>JAGLHQ010000013.1 GCA_023143375.1 Planctomycetota bacterium | reverse complement strand
GGGCGAAAGTAGGTGATCGCCAGGTTTATAAGGGTCGAATAGCGAAAGCTATTCGACCCTTTCCTTTTGCGCTGAAATAATCTGACAAAAAAAATCTGCTATGGAAAATGTGCGCCAAAAATTAAAATGAGGGGTATCCGAGCCGCTCAACGAGAGGCGAGAAGTCGTCAAATCGGCTCTTACGGTGGCAAAAGGGCCGAAAAAAAGGCTATAAGAAGTAAAGAGGAGTCGTTTTGTTGCGGGAAAAATGGCATAGAAAACTCACAAAAAAACGCGCTTTTTTTGGCAAAATATGGCAAAAAAATACAAATGCGCGCACAAACGCGCACGATAGCGCACTTTGCGCGCACCAATTGAGAAAACCCTGCGTAGGAAGAAGTTCTCAATAGTGGATTTTTGGGTTGTAAAGGCTAATTGGGGTTGGGGGGTCTGGAATGTTAGATGACTAAAAAGATATATAGTATTTAGTATATAGGGCAAGGAGCCGGCCAAAGGCCGGGGCTGATTTGTTTAAAGATATTTCACCATGATCCGTCTTCGTTTCACTTCGACGCGACAGGCGGCTTGAAGATAATGAAGAAGAGAAACTGAAAGATCATAGGGCCGGGGATGATTAACGGATTACAGAAGACAGATTGCAGCGAAATATTACAAATCTTATCAGATCGTTCTAATATTCTCTTTCAGGTTTAGCGTTATGATTTTCCCAATCACCGGGTTCCATATCGTTAAAACTATCTGCCCAATCTTCTTGGGAACCACTTTTTGAGCAATGAGTTCCTCCAATGATATGGGCACTACTTTCGTGTTTAAAATCATTGTGGCAATTTAAACATTCATTTTTCAGCTCACATCCTTTTTTGCAAACTGTAGTCTCTATTACTTTATCACAGTGTCTGCAAGTATTTGCCTTCGCTGTTTTATTTGAAATTTGCTCTTTAGCTTTCTTTATCCAGTCTGCGGCTTCTCTGGTGTTTTTTGATACGCCAATACCTTTTTCGTACATAGTTCCCAGATTATATTGAGCTGTCATGTCTCCCTGTATCGCTGCTTGTTTAATGTCATCAAAGGATTTATAACCTGTGTTTTTCAGGAATGAATGAATATAATCCTTAGAATAAGAAGATGCATTATCATTATGTGTATCTGTATTTTTTATTACCTTAGCATTATCCTCCTCCTGCGTGGGTCCATCTTTATTTTCATTGAGGAAAACAAGTTTACGGTAAAAATCGATAATGGTTTCATCGACTTTTACATCACTCATGGATATTGGCTTTTTTAGAGTAATGCCCTCAAGCGTTCTACACCGAGACAGAGCTACATAGGTCTGTCCTGAACAAAATGCCCCTCGTCCTAAGTCGATGCAAACGGAGTCAAGTGTTAAGCCCTGAGATTTGTGAATTGTGATGGCCCATCCAAGAGACAAGGGGAATTGCGTAAATGAACCAATCACCTCTTTTTCGATTCGTTTTTCTTCATAATTGTATTTGTATTTAAATCTTTTCCATATTTCTCGCGACACTGAAAGAATATTGCCACTTTCAAGAATCTTAACTTTTATAGAGTCGTCATTAAGATTAACTATCTCTCCAGCAGTTCCATTCAGCCACAGTGGCTTATTGTTCTTGCGGAAGATGATCCTAGCACCATGCTTGAGTTGCAATCTATCTGGTGCTGGTGGGCGATACTTGCTCGTGTTGATATCTCCGGTTATGGTTGCATCGTATGTCACAAGCTTAGCTTTCAATTGATCTAGCCTGCCAATGTTGATGGACTTTGCGGCTGCATTTGTAGGAACCAAATACAGCGACTTCTCATTGTATTCTTCGTTTTCCCTGTAACAGGTTCGATTGATTAGACCTACCGAATCTCGGTGGGATTGATTTGTTCGTATTCGATCAAGAGCTCCAATGAAGTTTAAATCCTTTTGACGAAATACCTTTGTTAGATTAATCGCACCAACCTCAATCTTTCGGAAAACCTCTGCCGAATAAAAATATGGGCTTTCGTAGCGGTGTGTAAAAAAGATGCCAACCTCTTTATCTGAGACCACTGGCGGAAGTTGAAATATATCTCCGACAAAAATAATAGGTACCCCTCCAAATGGGGAGGAATCACGTCTAACCTTAATCATTGTATTGCTGATGCAGTCAATAAGGTCAGGACCTACCATCGAAACTTCATCAACGATAAGAGCATCCAAGTTCTCTATCACAGGGACCATGTGCTGTCTTGGATCAAATGACTCATCAGGATTAATTGTTTCGGGTGGGATACCAAAAAATGAGTGTATGGTAGATCCGCCTACATTTACCGCAGCAATTGCTGTGGGTGCTACCACCGCGATTCTTTTGATTTTACTTGTGAGAAAGCGAATCAAGGTTGATTTTCCGGTTCCTGCCCTTCCAGTAACAAAAATAGCAGGACATTTGTTTTCTATTGCTTCAAGGATAAATTGATATTCAGGGAGAATCTCAATGTCGGATATATCCTCTTCTTTTCTTTCAACCCCTTTCCCCAACTTCCTTTTAATCCCACCGGGCCTGTGGACTTCTCCGCTAATCTTTGACAGATTAACCTTCTGAATTTCAGTAGTTCCCAAGATATCCTTCGCTAGAGATGTTATTGTATCCCAAATGCCCATTATCCTTCCTCTCCAATAAACCCTCATTTTTGCATGAGTTATTCTAAGCCCAACAGTCCCAAAAGTCAAACCAGCATTTTTCTCGCCTGTCGCGTTGTAGCGTCAGCGTGGACGGATGGCCAATAGACACTAAACCAGCCGCGCAGGCATCCTATTCGCTGTCCGCTATCCGCTGTCCGCTAGCAACGCGATTCTTGCGTTTGTCTTTTCTATTCTGGTCCTTGCGGTTTTCCCGTCGGGTGGTTCTGGCAAGTTTTTGGCAAACCTTCTTTTCCAGAAGCCCGCCCAAGCCAAGCTTGGTAGCGATCGTTGCCCACATTGCATCCTTACCGATCGTATAGTGCGGCCGCGGGTGCTTGGCCTGCATTATCTCGACCACCTTGTCAGCTACAACACCCGGCTCACCCGCACGCGGGATAACCTCGTCGAACATCAGACGCAAAAACCCACGGTTCTGCTCGAACATCGGGGACTGACGGTCATAGAAGTTTTCCGAGACGTTGGCGTTTCTCCGGATTATCTCGGTCTTATGATAGCCGGGCTCAACGGAGACGACCTTGATGTTAAATGGCTTTAGCTCCATACGCGTCGATTGGCTAAAACCGATAAGCGCGTGTTTGCTCGCAGAATATGCGGCGTTGAACATGTGCCCGACGACGCCTGCAAGCGAAGTAATGTTGATTATCAGCCCGCTACGCTGGGCGATCATGGCAGGAGCGACCGCACGGGTAAGAGCGACGGCACCGAAATAATTGATCTCGAATACCTCTCGCATCTCGGCCTCGGTGATGTCCAGGAACGACCCCATCGTCAGGATGCCGGAGTTATTTATCAGAATATCGAACGGCCCGTACTTGGCGACGATAGCCTCGATCTCGCCCGGCTGTGTTACATCCAGCCTGTCGATCGTTGCATTGACATCTGCCTGGTGAAGCGCGGCGTTGAGGCTGCCGGTTTTTTCCATGTTTCGCATTGTCGCGATGCAGTCAAAACCAGCTTTGGCAGCTTCGACAGCCATCAGCAGCCCGAACCCGCTCGAACAGCCGGTGATCAAAACACGTTTTTTAATCCTTTTTTCAGACACAGTCAGCTCCTTTAATGACCCTAAACTATTAAAAAACCGGCAAAAATCAAGGAAAATAAGCGGTTTTGCGGGGTAATCGGGATTTTCTTCAAAAAAAAATACATAAGTTGCTTGCATTAATCCGCTAAATATATATAGTTGTAAGGCTTAGGAGTAAATGAAACCTTTATTGCCGGACGCAGATGCGGCACCGGCGAGAGCTTAACACGGAGATTTGATAAAATGTCAAGAGTTTGTCACTTTACAGGCCGAAAAACATCGGCAGGAAACAGCATAGCAAGACGCGGTAAAGCAAAATACCTCGGCGGCGTAGGTAAAAAGACCACTGGTGTTACAAAACGTAAGTTCAAAGCCAATATCCAGCGAGTAAGAGCTTTGGTAGACGGCAAAGTTTGCAGGATCAAGGTTTCGGCTAAGGCCATCAAAATGGGTCTGGTCGTAAAGCCTCCGAAGAGAAATTACAAGCCTGCCGAACAAGCAGCCGACTAATTGACGTTTACTTTTTATTTAAATTGATTATGATAAAGCGAGGCTGCGAAAGTCTCGCTTTTTTTTTGTTTAGCAATACAAGTTTTGATTGGAAAT
>JAGLHQ010000129.1 GCA_023143375.1 Planctomycetota bacterium | reverse complement strand
CCAGGCCGCTTATCGCTATACATCAAAGCATCGTCGTAATTGTATATAATTCTTCGCGCATATTTTCTTAGCAAACAGGCATCGAGCGGATTCAATACTTTCTTATGCAGGAAAACCCCGTCAAACGCCCCTGCCTGCCTAAATAACTTTGCACGAGCAAACATGCCTTTAGGCAAAAGCGATATCTCAGACTCGATCCCGCACTGCCGCAACAGATCAAGATAAACCCCGACCCGCTGACGAAAACTCGCACGCTCAGGATTGTTTGTAATAATTAGCAACTTCATTTATTTGGCCTTCGGACCGGATATTATTGGCTTTGCGCCTTTTCTTACAAGGCAAATATTTTCACTATACCATTGCCCTTCGACATATGAAAATGATTCAAGGCCTCCGTCCGGCAGTATTTTTAATACCTCGTAATCATCGAACCAGGATATTGAAAAAATGTTCTTCTCCGAATTTTCGGAATTCTTAAGATTCTCCGTAGCAAACTCGAAAATAATATAGTTGAACTTCTGCACATCAAAAACAGATATCCCCGAAAGAACTTCCCATTCAAATCCTTCGGCATCGATCTTTAAAACTGCACTTTCAATATTATCCATGCAAACGATTTCTTTCAATGGACGGACCTGAACATCAAAAACATCTAACTCAGACGGATCCTTCTCCGGCTTAATAAAACTTCCAAGGCTATGTCTTTTTTTCGGAAGATAAAACTTCAGCCGGGCTTCATGGAAACCGACTCCAAAGTTATAAGTTTTATAATTCGCCACACCGCTTAACTGCAAATTCTCTTTTGTCCGATCGATCATTTGAGGATTTGGATCGATAGAATGGATACCTGCATCGCTATTTAATTCCCCAAATAGGCAACTGTAATAACCAATATTGCAACCTATATCCACAAGGCAATTGGACATCCGGGACAGACGAGACATAACTTCTGACGTTCCTCTTTCGAAACAGTTATTCAAAAATATATTATTATCGACATTGTCTCCGATTACAATTTTCATCACAGCACCATAAATGGTTGTCACGGTGAAAACGGCACCCCTGTTTCGTCTACAAAACTTACGATAGCAGGATTTCATCAACGGTCTTAATATCCCATTTCTTGCATAAAACAAAAGAAACTTACTTAGCATATAAACAGCCCCTTAAAAATATCAAATTTGCCCAACCTTTTACTGCCGCTTAATTATCAAGCGAGTTGTCAGCTAGAAGACGCTGTATCACTGTTCCATTCCAGACTTTATTGAATCGTCTCTGAAACTTTCTTTCGGTCCTTCGTCGCCTTGCAGTATCCCTAACAACAACAGGCGTTGTCGCATGGGCAAGATGCGTCACATACTTGCTCATTTTTGACGGCGGAAGCTCAACCGTTTTATATCCGCCATCTACCAGATCAAAGTAAAGTTGTTTGCCTGTCGTTAAACCTTTTTCGCTACCCATTAAAAACTTAAGCCCTTCTTTTCGCAATATCGCGGTTCTATAAATCGAGCATATCGTACGGTTGTAATAACGATATCTCGAATGCTTGCCATAAGAACCGATCATCTTGCGGATGTGCGCTTTAAAGTCCGTAGCCTGCTTTAACCAAAGCTGCCAACCAGGCCTCAACTCCAGCTTGCCCGAACCAATACATGTAACAGCGGGATCTTTTTCAAAGCAACTCATAAGCTCGCCAAGCCAGCCGTCATGCAAAACAAAAGTATCGGAATGCATTGACATGAAAAACGCTGTATTGCATTCTTCAAACGCAACATCAAGCGCATTGCCATGGGCATCGCCCCCACTAGTATCATCACAGCCCGTCCGCTCGATAAGCCTGATCCAATCCAGAGACCGCAGGTATTCCAACGACTCGTCCTTCGAATCATTGTCTACAACAATAACCTCGTGCGGATAATGCGTAAACTTCCGAATACTACGCAGGCATAGACGCGTAAAATCGAGCGTCCTGTAATTCACAACACAAATAGTAACCTTTGAAGGTGCCAAATCCAACTTTGACGTCTGTTCGCTCAATCTTTCGCTTTTCAATAAACCCATATCCATAATACTATCGTCCAAAAACTATCCCTTTTTCCTACTTATGTGCCCGTTTTAAAATAATCAATCTTTAGTGGCAAGAACAGCCAACTCTGGTCCCCAATGCCTCCGCTTTGCTCTCAACTTATACCAATATTTTCGCTTTTTAAAGAAATATTCTTTCCTGACAATATTTTGTGTAACCCGTAGACCGGCCTCTTCGATCAACTTGGCCAATTCATCGTCAGCAGAAAACAGATACGAATGAACGGACCTTTCTAAATTCAAGTCTTCGGTTTCTTTTGGTACTATCGCAAATAAAGTACCGCCGGGCTTTAGCATCTTAGCCATGTTTTTTAACGCTTCAAGAGGATCTTCCAGATGTTCCAGACAGTGTCGCGTGTATATCACATCAAAAGCATTTTCCTCGATCACTGTCTTACTGATATCAGCCTGCACAACATTCCGGCCTTTGTTCTTTGCGTAATCGACTGTTTCATTAATAAGTTCCAGCCCCAAAACATTATTGAATCGCTTTGAGCCTTTTAAAAAACCGACAGGGCATCCTCTATTCAAATAATCCAATGACCATCCATCCCTACAGCCAACATCAAGGAATTTGACATCGGAAGGATAATCAGGATCGCCCCTTACCGCAAGAGGTTCTGAGTGCACCAGTTCGCCGCCAACCATTAGAAAACGCAAAAGCTCGGCGCCTCTGCCTGTAACAAGGCGGTTGTTATCATGCGGGTTAGACCGTGGCTTTTGTCTATTATAAAATTCTTCATCTGAATCGTGCATTACTCTCTTTGGTGAAACAAGCCTCATGTCAACTCCTGCATATTAATATTCTGGTTTACTTTAGACTCTCGCTTATATATATGTTTTGTAGTAATGCCTTCGCCACTCCGTGCGAAAATTTCGTCTTAACCCTGCGATTGGCATTTTCGGATAACCGTTGTATTTCCTCGGGCCCTTTATCTATCATCGCCGACATTGCATCCGCAAGCAAATCGCTTTTGCCCGATTCGACAACGATGCCGACTTCCTCGTCGAGTATTTCAGGGATGCCACCGGTACAGGTTCCCACGCAAGGCAACCCCATAGCCATAGCCTCCAGCATCGCCCGCGGCATTCCCTCGGAAGTAACCGAAGACATAACAAAAATATCCATCGCTTTAATGCACCGCTCAACATCCATCCTCTTTCCAAGAAAGTGAACCGTATCGCCACAGCCATGCCCCTCGGCTCGCTCGATCATTTCCTGCTTCAACGTTCCATCGCCGACAAATACCAAATGGCAATTGTCTCTATCATTACATATCTTACTAAAAGCATCGATAAGATATTTATAACCCTTCATATAACTGAACCTGCCAACCGTACCGAAAACAATTGCATCCGCTGGAATACCCAGCATCTCCCGCGCCTGTTGTTTTGAAATATCGACATTTGAAAAACGCTCATAATCTATCGTATTGTCTAACACCGTGACCTTGGACTCGTTAACGCACCAGTTGTTTTCAAGCAGATCCTTTTTAACAGCTTCAGCCACCGGCAAAAAACGATTGATCCGCCACAAAACCATAAAGTTTGAAAGCCTTCTTGAAAGGCTCCGTGTCCGTCCAAGTCCGTGAACATGAGCGATAACCCGAAGCCTTGGCAAAAACATCCCCGCCAAAGCACCGTAAAATGTGGGCTTATGGGAATGACAATGCAGGACGTCGATCTTGTTTTCTTTCAACTCCTTTATCAGTTTTAATAGAACCACCGGCTGTGGAGTACGAAATCTTTCCAGGTTTGTGAAATGCCTGACCCTGTAGCCTGCTTTTTCTAAATGGTTTTCGCCCTCACCTTTGCCATAGAGATAAAAGAATACAAACTCAAAGCGATCCTTATCCATGCCCGTCAGCAGATCGTTAACGCTCGTCATGTCACCGCCGTATCGTATATCAAGAACCGCAACCCTGATCTTTTTTTTATCTTCCATCAATTCCTCTTAGCTTGATACGATCTGCGTTTCATAAAGATTGCGATACAGTTGACAGCTTTCCATCAATTCGCTATGCGTCCCCTGTGCAGCCACACGCCCTGCGTCCATAACAACGATAGAATCTGCCGACACCACCGTGCTGAACCGATGCGCGATAACAAAGCATGTCCTCCCCTTCATAAGTCCCGAGAGCGCCTTGTTTATCTTTGCCTCGCTGTCCGCATCGATCTGGCTCATCGCCTCGTCAAAGATCAATATCGCAGGGTTCCTTACGATCGCTCTTGCAATAACGATTCGTTGCAACTGCCCGCCGCTAAACCCCGAACTGTGTTCGCCGATCATTGTCTCGTATCCGTCCGGCAAGGGTTCGATGAATTCATGGGCATAAGAACTCTTCGCAGCCGCTACGACCTCTTCGTGCGTTGCATCCTCTTTGCCGTAAGCGATATTAGCGGCAACCGTATCGTTAAAAGTTACGACATTTTGTGTCACCATACCTATCTGGTCTCGAAGGCTTTTCAATGTTGCCCCGCATATATCACGCCCGTCGATCTTGATAGAGCCGCTATCGGCGTCGTAAAATCTTGGTATAAGATTGATAAGAGTCGTCTTGCCCGACCCGTTAGGACCTACAACAGCGATCGTTTGACCGGCTTTGACCGAAAGCGTAACTCCGTTTAAAGTTGGCTGTTCGTTCCCCGGATAAGTAAATACAATATCCTTAAAATCGATCGTGTCCTTTAAGGCATCGATACCGACCGCGTTCGACCTCTCGTATTCGCTCGGAGCATCCACAACAGCGAACACCCTCTCTGCCGCTGCATTGGAGCTTTGAATCTTGTTCCAAACATCGCTGACTTTCCGGATAGACTCCGCAGTCGTCCCCAAAAGAACCAGAAGAAGGAAAAAGTTACTCGGCTTCATGTCAACGCTTTCGCCGAATATCCAGTAAACACCCACAGATAACGCCGCAGAACCAGCTATCATGCCAAGGACATCCATGATCGGACCTGTCGCTGCCTCGACCTTGGCAACACGAAGTACACGCCGTAAAAACTGCTGATTGATCTGGTGATAATCGTCACTCTCACGCCCTTGACGATTGTAAACCTTTACAACACGCAACGCTCGCATCACATCCTGTATCTTGCCAAGCATCAAGGCACTGCTTATCAAAGAACGGCTCGTAGCCTTTTTTATCTTTTTACCAAGCAACGCCAAAAGAACAACTGTCACCGGCGCAAGGCCGAGGAAAATAAGAGTAAGTTTGGTGCTTATGATCATCGCACCGCACAAGGTACCCAACGCCTTGAGCGGTTCGCGAAGAGCCTTGCCAAGCAATATCTTAACACCCTTACCCGTAGTCGCAGTATCACCGAGAATACGGCTCATCGTATCGCTGGTACCCTCGGAAGAGAAAAAACCAACCGGCATATTCATAACATGACTAAATGCCTCTTCGCGTAAATGTGCGATCGATATCTGAACGATCTTCTCTGCCATATACTTCTGCCAGAATGTAGCAAAGCATCGTATAGTAGTTACGACAGCCATCACACCAATTATAAAGTAAACCGAACGGGCACGGTTTGCCTTTGCCTCATTCCGGGGCATAAAGCTGATCGCATCCTGAACACCAAGAATAAAATTGATCCTGAATTCATTGACACCCTGCTCGAGACCCTCTTTTGTCTCTTTGAGAAAACTATCATCCGCCTCCTTAGCCCCCGGCAAAAATGACAATTTGGTAACTAGTTCGACGCCGCGGATATCAATTGAACCGTCAACCTCGTCGAATCTTTTAACCTGAACCGTAACCCCCTCTTTGTCTGCCGCGACAGCAAGCTCTTCAAGAAGCTTTGTAGACGGTATACGACCAACGTCGTCGGTCACTCGCGATTGCCCTGCACCGATTATCTGATCGTCGACCTTGAATCCAAGTCGTTCGGCAATGCTTTTTTCCTCGACATTTGTAACACGAAGATAATACGAAATGTCGTCGTTACCGGAATGGAAATCCGTCCGGTCAGGAACATAAAAATCAAGCCCATAAACCCAGTCGCAGGTCTTCCTGTCGATCCATCCGTGCATCCCCTCTTCGTCCATCATCACTTTAAGAAGAGGACCGATCGTCATAAAACTAAGCGTAAACAAAATGGCAACAAGGACCGCAGCAAAGACAACAAGCACAAGACGTGGCCATTGGGGCCAGACATACTTGAAGATACGACGGAAAGATTGTGTCTTATTCTCATCCATGAATTAATTATTCCATTTAGACTTTAAATCGCCGCACCGATGCACAGCCAATATAATACCTTTGGTATTATCCTGAATACTATCAAACCGAAAAGATAGCACAAAAACAACCCCCGGTCAAGCCAATTCCCCTCCCACAGAAAAACCTTTGCAAACCCGAAAGTCCTATAAACCGCAGACTATAAAGGAGTTACTGACATTTAGGCATGTTGGCCAATAGCTCGCCAAGCCGATGAAGATTTATTCAAGCAAGCTGGTTACTTCGGAATAAAGATTTGGTAGATTATTCTGGACTATATCCCAAACCACTGCATCAGCAACAACGTCGTACCCGTGAATAAGAATATTACGAAATGAAATAATTCGTTGATACTTATATATTTTATTGACTGTTTCTTCATCTGCCTTTGATAATCTGTTAAGAGCCTCTCCTATTATTTCAAACTGACGCTCCACGCCTGACTTCAATAGCATATCCGACGTATAATTATCAAAGCTCTTGTCCTTTACAAAACCAAGGATATTTTCAGTTGCAACCCTGATATCTTCAAGAAACTTTTTAGATTCAAGCTGCATATAAAACCTCCCGGCCTTTATTTATTGATTCGAGAAAATAAGGGTTCTTCACCGCCTTAGGCATCACAAGATCAACGTGTCTGTCTAATAAGCCCTCTATCGCCTCAAGCAACCCGAAATAACAGTCAGCATGTTCGTCAGACTTTAATGGTAAAAACTCTACAAGAAAATCGATGTCGCTTGTTTGCCGATCAAACCTACCCGCATCAACAGCCGATCCGAACAACTCCAAACGTTTGACACGATACGTCAAACAGAATTGTTCTATCGAACTTAAATTTTCCTGTATAAACTTGATCACTTTCGATGCTCCATCTCTTTTTAAGAAAACATACCGGTAAAACTATACGACCACACACCGCCTATGTCAACCCCAAATAACTCCCAATATACCGCCAAATACTGGCTAAATATGCTTTAAAGGGGTTAATGCAGATAAAAAAATGTGACTCCGCATACGCGCATAAAAAACCAGATATTTGACTAGCAAAAACCTGGCTTCGGAGGAGGGTGATGAAAAGCTTATTATTAACTACATGCCGCATACTTTAAAACTGCAAGTCAATACGCGGCCAACCTTTTTCGCAATAACTTATTAACTTTCCAACGCGAACAAAATAACACCATTGGTGTTCTTCGGTTAAAGTATTACCGCAAAAATGATTTTTGTCCAATGGGGAAATTCCTGATTTTGCAGGGTTTAAATCCTTATCCGATCACAAACAACCTAAACCGTTTATTCGTCGTCGTTGTATTCCATCACAGCGAAATCTTAAGGACCGCACTATTTCGCAGCAAGCCCTTGCCTCGCCAACAAACGGATCGAGAGGTTATCTGCCTGAAGGCAGCTCCATCAGTTCAAATACTACCGACGCAGTTTTCTCGCTTGCTTTACCGGAAGCCAAAGGCTTGATAAGCTCGACAAGATCCCTGCTGAGGCTGATCAGCTTGTGTTTATTATTAAGAAGCGCGCTGCATTTACCGCTGATCGGCTCAAGCGAACTGAAGTAAGGCATGAATTCCTTAACGATCTCCCGCCTGGCGAGGATGTTCACCAGCGAAAGGAACCGAGTCTTAATAAGCCACTTACCTACGAGGTGCCACATAACCCTGTTCGATTGATACATGATCACCATAGGACACCCCGCCGCGGCAACCTGTAACGTTGCGCTTCCGCTTGCGACAAGAGTAAGGTCAGCCTTGGCGCATGTCGCATCCACAGGATCGGTCGTATACGTACATTCAAAATGCTCGCCCGTCGTCCGTCTAAGCTCTTCAAGAGCTTCGTCATCGACCGCACACGCCAGCACTTCGATATCGGGCCAGCGCTGCCTTAAACGAGTGACCACCTTTTGCATCGGAAGCCATAAATTCTTGATCTCAGCTTTACGTGAACCGGGCAGAAGTGCTATCGTCGCCGAACGAGGATCGAAATCGGCATAGCTCTTATAGCTGTCATTAATATCGATCGCAAGGTGATCGAACACAGGGTTGCCGACAAAAATACTATCGACTTTATAGCTTGAAAACCAGTCCTTCTCGAACGGCAGAATACATGCAAGCTTATCTATACGGCGCTTAAGTTTCCATATACGCCACGACGCCCACGCCCAAAGCTGCGGAGCGATATACCACAAAACCTTGATACCCGCCTTTTTCGCAGCCTTGGCAACATGAAAGTTAAACGCCGGCGAATCGCATACGACGACCATATCGACAGAATTCTCTTTCAGATACCTGCCGATCTGCCTGATGAGTTTGTAGTAATACCCGATATGCCCAAAAGCATTATATATCATCGCAGCTCTCTGGACGGTGTCTTCCAGAAGCTCACAACCTGCTTCTTCCATCAGTTTGCCGCCAACACCGACAAACTCAAACTCCAGCACAGAAGCTTCTGGTTGATCGACCTCGGACTTTGCGTCGGAAGCGGCTAAAGCCGACGCAGCATTCCGCGCCTCAGCCTGTGCTTTCATCGCCTTGATAAGATTAGCGCAGTGAGCGTCCCCGCTCGCCTCGCAAGCGCTTAAAAAAATCCTTTGTTTGCCTTCAAGCTCTGACATATATTATCCCTGTTACCTTCTGATTTAAGCAAAGTATTATAAAGAATCGAAAAATAAAGTAAACCCTGAAATCAGCATCGCCCTAAATGACGCAAAAAGGGCTTTTGTAGAACTTTCTGTCTCATAGCCCTGAAAGAGCGAAACATGCCAGCCCAGGACGTAAGTCCTGAGAACCCCTAAAAGTGCTGCCCGCCTAAGAACAAAGTGGAAGTAATGCAAATTACAACTATTGCGTTTTGCCCAGCCGATGGTTAGAATCCATTTATAACATATATGAAAGGAAACCAATGAAGGTTGTAGCCTTTAACGGAAGCGCTCGCAAAGCGGGCAACACGTCAATACTGATAAAGCATGTCTTCACAGCCCTTGAAAAAGAAGGCATCGAAACGCATCTGGTAGAGCTGGCCGGCCAACCACTCCACGGCTGTACCGCGTGCTATAAGTGCGTCGGCAACAAGGACAGGAAATGCGTCATAAAAACCGATTCGATGAACAACTACCTCCAGATGATGGACGAAGCCGACGGGATCATACTCGGCTCGCCGACATACTTTTCAAACGTAACGACAGAGATGAAGGCACTGATCGACCGGGCGGGTTTCGTAAACAGAGCCAACGACGACATGTTCAAACGTAAGGTCGGAGTATCAGTAGTAGCTGCCCGACGAGCAGGCGGCATGGAAGCGTTTAACGCGATGAACCACTTCTTCCTGATCGGGCAGATGATCGTCCCGGGCTCAAGCTATTGGAACATTGGGGTCGGTTCAAAACCCGGCGACGTAGAAGATGACAAAGAAGGCATAGAGACAATGGAAACGCTGGGCCAGAACATGGCATGGCTTTTAAAACAGATCAATGAATAACAGCATAAACATAATCGAAGCCAAAGAGGTTACCGGCGCCCTTGTCGAGGCGTTTCCATATTTAGTTTTAATTGCTTTGTTTTTGGTCATCCTTTCAATTTATTATTTATTAATTATTATCACAGCCATCCCATAGAAAAT
>JAGLHQ010000128.1 GCA_023143375.1 Planctomycetota bacterium | reverse complement strand
GGTTTTAACAGAATGGTCGACCAGCTTGAAGGGATCAATCAACACCTGAACATGCAGATCGACCAGCATCATAAATTGATGGATCGCATGGATCAGTTGCCCGAACTGCTTGAAAATCTTCCCAATGCAGTAAACGACCAGAAGAAGCTTGTCAACGAACTTATTGACCAGTTAAAAAACAAAACCTTAAAGGAGCAGCAGTTTGTTGAGATAATTGAAAGAATACCCGCTGAAACTTTAAGGCAAAACAATACCTTGTTGGAAATGAGCCGCAAGCTTTCGGTCTCAGCAGACGCCGATGTTCAGATGGCTGACAGCTTTAACAGGTTTAACGAAACTCTTTCTACTCTTGACGAAGATACTGTCAGTCAAACCGAGAGTATCAGGCAGATAAACAAAACCTTCGCCGCAAGCGACAGGTACCTGAAATATATCCTGTCAAGGCAGCACAAACGATTTATGTGGGTGTTCATCATTGCGATGTCGATCTGCGGCGTTGCCGTAATGGCGCTTGTTGCCATCGTCCTGATCGTTATGAAATAATCGCTATGGAACTGATTCCAAAACCCTTGTCATCAACCGTCAAAGACTTTGTTGACTCGATCGCAGAGTCATTACTCCATTTGTTTTGCCCACCTAGTTGCGCTTCATGTAGCCGATTACTGCCTCGACGAACAGACATGCTTTGCTCGGATTGCTGGAGCCAATTGCAGTTTGACACCAACGGCGATTACTGCCCGAGTTGCGGAAGGGATGTCAGCAGGTATGCGATCATTGACAATAAGTGCCCCGACTGTCAGCAAAGCACGCAGGCTTTTGACGGTATCGTAAGGGCTGGGGCATATAATGAGTTATTAAGGAATATGATCCTACAGTTTAAGTTCCATGAAACCACCGAATATAAGGACTTGTTTTGCACCATGCTTGGAGCCGCTCTTGAGGCTACACCCTTTTATAAAGAGATTGATTTCTTCGTGCCCGTCCCACTGCATTGGATGCGAAGACTCCAGCGGGGTTACAATCAGGCCGCCATCCTTTCAAAAGGCATCGTCAGTTCAAAGGCATCGATAAACACCGACCTTGTGCGTATAAAAAATACCAAAAGGCAATGGAACCTGGACGCCGCCAAAAGAATAAAAAACGTCAAAGGTGCTTTTGCACTACGCCGGAACCATGTTTTTTCAGGTAAAACACTCTGTCTTGTCGATGATATAACAACTTCGCATGCGACGCTTAACGAATGTGCTGCAATTTTAAAGCGGGCAGGTGCAAAAAAAGTTTACGCCGCAGTTCTTTCTGTCGCTGCTAAGAAACCGGATTAACTATATAAAAGGTATGCCTGAGAAAAAACAATGGTAAAAGGTTTTCGCCAGATTGTTTCATTAACTATGGTAAGCAGGATCCTTGGCCTGTTGCGAGAAATGGCATTTGCTTTTTTCTTTGGCGCAAGCGGGATGATGGACGGATGGGTCATCGCTTTTAAAATCCCTAATCTTGCAAGACGTCTCTTCGGGGAAGGTGCTGCCTCGGCATCATTCATTCCGGTTTATAACGAGCAGTTGCACAAGGACAAAGAAACCGCCAAAAAGCTTGCATGCACGGTCGTCACCGTTGTCTTTCTGATACTGCTTGCAATAGTTGTAATAGGGCTAACCATAACATTTGTTTATTATAAATTTTACAGTGTACATCAGTCTAATAAGATGATGCTTGAGTTGATGTCCATAATGATGCCCTATACGATAATGATTTGCATTGTCGCGATCTTGGCAGGTATCCTTCAGTCACACAAACATTTCGCAGCCCCGGCCGCTGCGCCGATCATCCTCAATATTTTTATCATCGGTGCATTATGCACCACTGGCTGGCTGTTCGGTATGGAAGCGACCAGGCAGGTGTATTTTATTGCGATCGCCGTTCTAACTGCCGGCCTCGTTCAGATTATAATGCAGTTAGCTCCGCTGCATAAGATGGGCATCGCCATCGTTCCCGCATGGCAGGTACGTTCCGATGCTTTCAAAAAAATTATATGCCTTATGGGTCCGATGATTCTTGGCTTAACAGTAACGCAGATCAATACTCTTGCCGACGACGTTATTGCAAGATGTCTTTCCGGTTCGCTTGAGAAGGGTGAGTTTTTTGTATGGTTTGGTAGCCAGATCAAATATCCCGTTTGGGAGGGTGCCGTATCGCAGTTGTATTATTCGCAGCGACTTTATCAGTTCCCCTTAGGCGTACTCGGCATTTCGTTGGCCACTGCGATCTTCCCGGTAATGAGTGCCGACGCTGCAAGAGGGGATTTCGCGTCGCTCAAAAAAACAATTTCAAAAGGCATACGCGGAACCGTGTTCATCGCTTTTCCCGCCACCATCGGGCTGATCCTTGTTGCCCGTCCGCTCGTTGCGGTTATTTTCGAGCGTGGTGAGTTCACATCCGATTCGACATTGCTTGTCGCAAGCACGCTTTGTTTTTATGCGATAGGCCTGACAGGGTTCTTTGCTCAGCAGATACTGACAAGGGCGTTCTATTCTGTTCAGGATTCAAAGCTGCCCGCCATCACAGCAACGATTGCAGTTGTGATAAATATCATCCTTAACCTTATCCTCATCTGGTACATGGGCACAGCCGGGCTTGCACTCTCTACAGCGGTTTGTTCCTACATACAGGTTCTGATCTTGTTAGCGGTTTTGGGCAAGAGATTTGACAACTCTATTTTCAACGGTTTGTTTACGGTTATTATAAAGTCCGCTCTTGCAGCAGGCATTATGGCTGTCGCCGCCGTAGCTGCTTTGAAGTTATTGCAACCGCTGCCGACGACGCTTATATACGACAGTATAAGGCTTTTCGTTCTGGTTCCGCTTTCAGCGACGGTATATTTCTTTGTCAGTAAATTTTTGCATAACGAAATGATCACCCTTATCACCGGCCAAAATGAAACCAAACCGTCCGACAGCGAGTCCGATAACTGATCGCAAGGCAGGTTATTACTGATAAAGGAGTTGTTTTTTTATTTCGGGCTAATTGACTTAAAACTCTTATGCCGATATAATTGTGTAAGGAATATAGTTCACGGATGATTTTTGGATTGATAATGAACAGACGGCAAGTCTTAATACTGCTGATGCTTATATGTGTGTCTCCATGCCTCTACGCCCAGAGTGCGATGGAAACGCACGAATATTTCTCACCGTACAACGCCAAAACCCTCCACAAGATCGCCTACGAGATTTATAACTATTCCGCTCCAGACAGTTCTGAGGATCGCCAGGCCATGCTCCTTCTGACCTCTATTCCGGAGATTGACTATAGATCAAAATATGTTTACGTAGACATACTGGAACTTGGTTCAGCATTTAAGTCTGAAGACTACTCAAGAACCTTAATGATTGCGATGACGAAATATATCGATGAAAACGCCGATCTTCATGTCGTAACAAAGGCAATACGTTATATTCTCGACAGATTGGATTCACGCCAGCAAAGGGAAGTAGTTCTAGCGACTTTATTCAGCAGTTATAAGGACTCCAATAAATTTCTCACATCGGAGTTGTTAACAGAGATTGCTATTTTAGCTTCCGAAAAATCTGCCATGAAGATAGCTCTAAACCAGTTCATGATCGCTTACCAGAATAACCCGTACAACAGGATTGCTTTTTCAAGGCTGCATCAGTTGAGCCAGATAAATGGAAATCCATTAGGCAACGGTTTTCTTGCAAAACATTACAGGTTGATGTTGATCGCAAACCCGATGGATATTGACGCCGCTATGGACTATGCCGCTTTCTGCCAGGAGGTTGGGCTATACAGTATAGCATCATCGGTCTATGAATATTCCGCAGAGTTGTTCGAATACCTCTATCCCGGGGCCAATCTGCCTGCATCGATATATCTGCCATGGGCCCTGTCAAACTATAACACTGCAAGGTCAAAGGCAGACTGCATCCGCATCGCCAGGATTATACGTCAGTCAGGAAGACTGGATCTCATGCTTGAAGCCATCGCTGCTGATGCCGCAAGAAAAATGGGTGACAAAAAGAGCAGTGACGAACTGTTAAACGCAGGAATCAAAGCAGAAAGGCTTTTAACCGCCGACCCTTCGAACCAGCAGGTGACCCCTGAGCAGATCGCATGGTTTTATGCGTTTGCTTCACCAAACGTCATAAAGGCGCTTGCATGGTCAAAGCGTGGAATATTGGAACATCCGGATTCGGTTCAGGCAAAAGCTATTTATGCCTATACGCTTGTCATGAACGGACAGGAACAGATTGCCGCAGATATAATCAGGGATATTTATCAACAAGACCAAGTTGCTTCTATCGCCATGGCTATGGTTGAACTCGTAAGGCAGAACAACGAAGTTGCCATCGACATCTTAAAGGATGCTGTTAAAATGGAACCGGGTTCGCTGGCGGCTCAAACAGCGAAAATTCTGCTCGAAGAAAGCGGATCGGATTACATACCGGAAACGAACTCTGAAATTATTTTGCAGATATTAAGAAATGATTTCGAAGAAAATGTCGTTCCGCGATTTAAAAAACCGAGTGAATTGGTTGCTGCCAAAATAAACATAAGCGGAACAGAGTTTGCCTATGGAAAGGATTTCGATGCCAGCCTGGTAATTAATAATAATGCGACAACACAGATGATCATCGATGACAACGCAATGATAAAAGGCAGCATCAGGGTCGATGCAAAGGTCACTGGTGATATTGAGATCGAGTTTCCGGAATTGATATCGAAAAAGTTTCGCCCAGGTTCTCCAGTCGAATCTGGAGACTACATATCGATACCGATTGACCTTATAACAGGTTCACTAAGAAAACTTATGTTCACATACCCGCAGGCTTCTTTGGATATTCAGTTTACCGTCTATCTCGATCCCGTCACAGACGCAAACGGAAATGTAACCAATCGCCTAAACGGATTTGAGCCGATCGTTGTTAATGTAAAACGTGTCGCTGAAAGGCTTACGAGAAAGTTCCTCTTACAGAGAATTGATGCCTTGTCAAAAGGACAGATGAAACAAAAGATAAAAACGGCTAATTTATTTGCCGGACTACTAATGGAGCAATACGCAATGGAAAAAACAAAAGTTGCGTACAAATATATGGCAGTAGAAAAACCGCTGCTTATTGACGGGTTGAGAATGAGTTTAGCTGACGAAGATTGGACCGTAAGGTTCCAGACAATGGCGATGATACTTCAATTCCCTAAACCGTTGGATTACGAACTGTTAGAGGCGGTTTCAAAAAATCTTAATGATAAAGTATGGCCTCTCAGGATGATGAGTGTCTATGTATTATCCAAATATCAGGGGCAATCTTTCAAAAATGTACTCGATTGGATAATTCGATATGATTCAAGTCTATATGTCCAGGAAATGGCGGCTATTCTCGGAGGCGAAAGGCCGCCGGTCGAAGAATAAAAAAAATAAAAAGTTGTTGAAATATTAGGCAAAATCTAATACTGTCTTAGCCCTTGTATTTGTTATTTAAAAGTTTGAAAGGATTAATGATGCCGGCAAAAGTAGATAATGAAAAGTGTACCGGGTGCGAGTCATGCGTTGACTGCTGTCCGAGCGAAGCGATTAAAATGGAAGCTGAAAAGGCATGTATTGATGCTGATGCATGTGTAGACTGCGGCGTTTGCGTCGATGAGTGCCCGGTTGAAGCCATTACCATGGACTAATATCCA